>NZ_JACSMT010000055.1:0-14833 GCF_018618815.1 Exiguobacterium sp. s128
TTGTAAGAAAACGATTGTGTTTAATCGGGAGTATACGTGTCAACGTTCACTAACATTGCGTAAGAACCACTCCTATTTTGCATTACACAAGATAGGACTTGGATTACCTTAAATGAATGCATCTTGTTACAAGCGGATTTCCTCATTCTCATAATAAATATAGAGGGTTTAAATGCGGATAATTTTGTGTGTTATTCATTAATTTGAATAGAAATGGCCGATGATTCCGTGGAAAGAAGGAATCATCGGCCATTTTAGTAGTTTTGAAGCGACTTATGAGTCGGCCCGATTTTACGATTAAGCGAGTGACAGGTATTTGACTTCGAGGTAATCCTCGATGCCGTAGACGCCGCCTTCACGACCAAGTCCACTTTCTTTATAACCGCCGAATGGTGCTTGGGCAGCGGATGGTGCACCGTCGTTCAGACCGACGATGCCGTACTCGAGTTTTTTACCGAGTTGAAGCGCTTCGTCGATTTTTTCCGAGAACGCATATGCCGCAAGACCGTACGGTGTGTTGTTCGCCCGCTTGATGACTTCGTCGAGTGTTTCGAAGACGGAGATCGGAGCGAGTGGACCAAACGTTTCTTCCTGCATGCAGATCATGTCTTCCGTGACATTACCGAGGACAGTTGGTTCGACGAAGTAACCGACTGAATCATCAATCGTACCGCCTGTTAAAATCGTTGCGCCTTTAGCGACGGCGTCGTCAATATGTGCTTTGACTTTGGCGACAGCCTTCGCATTGATCAACGGTCCGATCGTCGAATCCGCATCGAGCCCGTTACCGACTTTCAACCGCTTGACTTCGGCGACGAATTTTTCAGTGAAGGCGTCGAGAACCGATGCCTGGACATAAAAGCGGTTCGTTGCGACACAAGCTTGACCGCCGTTGCGGAATTTCGAGCGGATGGCACCTTGAACGGCTTTGTCGAGATCCGCATTTTCCGTGACGATGAACGGAGCGTGACCACCGAGTTCAAGTGATAATTTTTTCATTGTATCAGCCGCTTGACGCATGATTAATTTACCAACAGCTGTCGAGCCCGTGAACGTGATTTTCCGAACGCGGGAATCGGCTTGCCAGACACCACTGATTGTTGCTGCGTCCCCCGTCAAGACGTTGATCGCACCAGCCGGAATACCGGCTTCAATCGCCAGTTCAACAAGACGAAGTGCTGTATACGGTGTTTCTTCCGATGGTTTGAGGACGACCGTACAGCCGGCAGCAAGCGCCGGAGCAAGTTTCCGTGTGATCATCGCCGCGGGGAAGTTCCATGGTGTGATCGCCGCAACGACACCAACCGGTTCTTTTTCGACGAATAGCCGTTTTCCGGGAACGGATGCCGGAATTGTTTCCCCATAAATCCGGCGTGCTTCTTCTGCGTACCAACGGACGTATTGATTCCCGTAATCGATTTCCCCGCGTGCTTCGATGAACGGTTTTCCTTGTTCACGTGTCATGATGTCTGCCAGTTCATCACGGTGTTGTTGAATCAGACGGTACCAGGCATCGATTTTATCAGCGCGGTCGTCTGCTGTCCGCTGTGACCAGTCGACGAAAGCTGTACTTGCCGCATCGACGGCACGCGCTGCATCGTCTGCTGTGCTGCTTGGGACGTGTCCGAGTAATTCTTTTATTGCCGGGTTGAAGACCGGAATCGTTTCCTCTGTGTCATACCATACTCCATTGATTACATTTTGTTCTATCATGTGTTGCACCTCCGTGTGTTTTCATTACGTCCCTTATTAAACACCCATCCGACCGGTTTGTGTACTTCCGCTTTGGATGGGGGGCATAACGAACTGGAATGACCCGATAAAAACCGTTAATCGACTGAATAATCGGGAATATGAATAGTATGCAGAGTGGAGCGTCGTTCGTCGGAGAAAGGGTGAGGTTTCATATGAATAGGAAATGGATCGGAGCAAGTCTTGCCGGGATTGTGTTCGTCAGCGGATGTGGACAACCGTCAATCGAATCGGCAACGAAACCGAAGCAGGTGCAGCGTCAAGCGACAGACGCGAGCTACATAAGACAGGAGTTAAAACGCGCCGAGTTCATTGCAGCACAATATGATTACGGGCGGGCCATCCGGATTGTCGACCGGTTGAAGACGACGGAAGCAAAACAAAAGCGGAAGGAATATGCGGCGAAGCAGGCGAATCTCGGCACGGTTAAAGCCGGTACGTCCGTCCCGCACCTGTTTTTCCACTCTTTGATCGCGGAACCGAAACGCGCCTTTGACGGGGACCGGAAACAGCAGGGTTACGATGATTATATGGTGACGCAAGGTGAGTTCGAACGGATTTTGACCGCCTTGTATCAGCGTAACTATGTCCTCGTCCGACCGACGGATCTTGCGACGTGGCAAGACGGACGAATGACGGAAAAGGGACTTCCTTTTCCAAAAGGCAAAAAGCCGCTTGTCCTGTCGCAGGATGACGTTAATTACTATGAATACATGATCGGCGACGGTTTTGCGACGACGTTAAAAGTCAAAGACGGACGGATCACGAATTCGATGACCGGAAAACCGGACGGCGCGTACGATCTCGTGCCAATCGTGGACGCGTTCGTTAACCGTCATCCGGATTTTTCTTACCACGGCGCAAAAGGATTACTCGGTATTACGGGCTATAACGGCGTTCTCGGTTACCGGTCGTCGTATGCCCAGTATGGCAACTCTGCTAAAGTCGAACAGGCGCGTCAACAGGCGAAAGCGACGGCGACCGCTCTGAAGAAAGACGGGTGGCAGTTTGCCAGCCATACGTATGGTCACATCGCGATCGGGAAAGTCAGTCTGGCGACGATTCAGGCGGATACGGCGCGCTACAAACGTGATGTCGCTCCATTGATTGGAACGACACGGCAGTTGATCTATCCATTCGGCAGTGATATTCAGAATTGGCATGGTTACACGGGGGATAAATACCGCTATTTGACGCAACAGGGTTTTCATTATTTTTATAACGTCGATGCGTCGCAACATGCTTGGAAACAGTTGGGCAAAGACTATTACCGCCAGGCGCGGATTAATGTCGACGGGATCCGGCTCCGCCAGGCCTTGGCGAAAAAAACAAAGGTCTTGGATCCGTTCTTCGATACAAAAACCGTTTTTGATACGATGCGTCCGGTCGTTAAAAAATAATTCGAAGTTTTAAAAACAGATTGACCCATTTAATGATTCACACCAGTCCGTGTGACATTAAATGGGTATTATTTGTATAGAAGAGTTTTTTTCTCAATACTGCTTTGATAAAAAGGGGTTCAGGATATGCAGACAGGTTATAAGGTGTTCCTGGCAGCTACTGTTATCAGTAGCCCAATTGGATTGAATCATCAGGTCTCTGCCCAAACCGATACATTTCAAGTCGTATCGACAAGTTATACAAAGCCGTTAACAACGTTCGAGACATATGTCGGAAATAAAAAGATTGAAACGGTATACTTTACACTCGGGGGCACCGATCGTCTGCATGACGGATTGTTATACAGTTCTTACGGTGACCGTGTCATCGATCTGAAGAACAGCAAGAAAGTAATCAAGCAGGTCGAACCGGGACCAGTCCGGATTAAGAAATACAAAAATGCTTACTACGCAATGAGTTTATCGGCGATTAATCAATTTTCACTCTCGAAATATACATTGGATTTCAAGAAAATCGGTGCAACGAAACGCTATACCGGATTCGGTAGAGACCTGATTGTGACTGGTGACAAATTATATGTCCTGGCAGATCATATGAAAGGAATCGATTACTCCATTAAACTACATACCTTTGATACAAAATCATTCAAGTCTCTCCACCAGGAGACCTTCAAACAGTTAATTCATGCTGATCATATACGTCAGAACGGCTCACAGCTGAAGATTTATGGTACCTCTCTGGAAAATGATAATAAATTGACTATCTTGTCTTATGACACGAAGAAACAGCGCAACACGAAAATGATGACGACGAACCAACATGTAAAAGGCGGGGTGGAGAAAACACAGATGCTCTCACGGGAAACCGAACTGATTTTCAATATGGACTGTCTGTTTGAAATCAACCATTGGACGAAACAAGCCCGTCTCCTATATGACAATGATCATGATTTGATTGACTACGCGTATGACGCCAAGACGAAAACATATCATGTCCTTGAACTAACAACGAAAACAGATGACTACCGGGTTATGACGTTGAACAGTAAGTTTATCATTTTGATGAAAAAGACAGTTGTTCTACTCAAGGACAAACAGGGACTCTCGATAAAAATCGGAAGTCCCTGTTGCTTTGTTCTAATTAAAATCCTTTAATCGTCATCCCACCGTCAACAAACAGCGTTTGTCCGGTAACGTATGTTCCGGCGTCTGATGCCAGAAAGACAGCCGGTCCGACGAGTTCTGTCAGTTCACCGACCCGGCCGAGCGGTGTCACGTCGACGATGTCCTGTAAATAAGACGGATTGGCGAGCAACGGTTCCGTCAGCGGTGTCTTGAAATACCACGGTCCGATCGCATTGACGCGGATATTTTTCGGACCCCATTCAAGCGCCAATACTTTTGTCATCTGAATCAAAGCTGCTTTCGTCGTCGCATAGACGACACCGGTCCGCAAGGCAACGTGCCCCGCGACCGAAGCAATGTTCAGGATACTGCCGCCCGTGTCCTGCATCCGGCGCCCGATTTCCTGTGAGAACAGGAAGGCAGACTTTAAGTTCGTCTGCTGGATTGTTTCCCACTCGTCCTCGGTGACATCCAGTGCTTTCGAGCGGATGTTCATTCCGGCATTGTTGACAAGGACATCAATCCGGTCGACATATGTATAGGCACGGTCGACTGTCGCCTGGACTTGTGTCCGGTCCGTCACGTCGCATGTTAAGACAAAGGCGCGCCGTCCAAGCTGTTCGATTTGTTTTGCCGTTTCCTGTAAGTCGGACTCGGTCCGGGCGACAAGTAGTAGATCGGCACCGGCTTCCGCCATCCCGATGGCGAGAGCACGTCCAATCCCGCGTCCGGCACCCGTCACGAGAACGGTTTTTTGATCCAATCGAAACGAAGGTAAGTACATACGATCACATCCTATCTGACAATATAATTTCACTGTACGCTGAAATTGACTGAAAAGAAAGAAAAATGATGATGGATTGATGACGATATGCTATTATTTGGTAAAAAAAGGAGGGGCGACATGGAACGGAAGCTCGGACTGATGATTCTCTCCGTTTTAGTACTGGCTGCATCGCTCGTCGCGTTTGAACGGTATGTCTACACGACTTACATTTACAAACCGGCGGACTACACATTCCATTA
This sequence comes from Exiguobacterium sp. s128, assembly GCF_018618815.1. NCBI lineage: Bacteria > Bacillati > Bacillota > Bacilli > Caryophanales > Exiguobacterium > Exiguobacterium sp. s128. Next base: position 5,304 of record NZ_JACSMT010000055.1, read on the forward strand.
CAAAATCAAACCGCGGAAAGGGCTGAAGGCCGCGACGATAAAAATCAAATATTTTCCGAGTGGTCCGATGATCAAAGGAGCATCCTTATTCTTGCCCGATATTCTGTTGCCGATTGGAGCACTGGTCACAGCCTTCTTATCTGTTTTTGTGTTCCGCCGGTTACTCGGATACCGCCGGCGTAAACAGTTGCTTGAGCCGACGGAAGAGGGGGATCCGCAAATCTTACGTCCGAAGATAGCACCGCTTGACGGGCATCCGGAGCGACAACGACAACAAACGGACTCCGTTTCCGAAGTCCGTCAATTGATTGCTTCTTTTGACCGGCAGCTACCGGACGGATCAAAACGCCGGCCGGAAGAAACGGTCAAGGACTGGCTCGACCGGATAAAGTTGACGATTGATCCGATGCTCAATCACTTGGTTCGTTACGGGGAAGTCGACGATCGGACGCTTGACCGTTCCGAGATTGACGCTCTGCGGAGCCGGCTGGATCAACGGTTGCGCGGATGACCGATCAGTCGGAGTAACGTCTGATGATGTTCCGTATCCCGTGTTACAAGCGACAGTTCGCGTGTCACGTCAAAACCGGTAATTGGTAACGTCCGGATTTCCGCTGGCAGACCATCCTGGAAAATCGCCGGTAAAATCGCAATCCCGAGTTTTGCCCGGATGAAACCGAGGACACTTGAACCGAACTCCATTTCCGAAGCGACGGTATAGGTCGCGCCGCGCTCGGTGAAAGCTGCCTTTAAGATGTTCGTCGAGTCACAGTCGATCGGCAACGACAGAAACGATGAAGCTTCAATCTGATCAAAACGGACATCGACACAACCTTCAAACCGTTCGTCAGCTTCATGGAAGTACAGTAAAAACGGTTCCGTATAGAGGTGCGTCGACGGATACGGATGCTCGATCTGCCGGTCGTCGAGCAACACGGCATCGTACTGGTGCTGCTCAAGACCGGTCATCAATTCGATATACGTGTGGGCCGTCTTGATCTTCAGTTCCGGTCCATCCACTGTTGGATGGTTGGCGAAGTGTTGCGGCAAATAAGACATGGCGACACTCGGCCATGAACCGAGTGTGAACGACGTCTGTCCCTGCAACTGATCAATTTTTCGTTGCATGTCATCGAGCTGTTCGAGAATTTTTTGTCCGTCTTTGAAGACGATTTCTCCTGCCGGCGTCAACGAGACGCCGCTCGTCGTCCGTGTGAACAGGGGAGCGCCGACCGCCTGTTCGAGATTTTTGATTTGTTTGCTGAGCGCCGGTTGCGTCATATGCAAAAGTTCACTCGCTTTCGTCAGGCTGGATGTTTCCGCCGTGACGTGAAAGGCTTCGAGCCATTCGGTTTTCATCAGACTTCACACTCGCTCTCGCTTCTTGTGCTTTGACGATACTGTACGTTTGTTTCGTCTGACAACTATTTCGCTCAATTTAATATATTCTTTGTTTGGAATATTCCTTTTAGGGTATATATAAACAAGAAGAGGTGGAAATCATGTCAGAGGGGCTTGAACGAACATTATTTGCTTTATCCGATACCAATCGATTGAAAATCGTCGAACTGTTGAAGACATGTCCGTTACCGGTCGGTGAAATTGCCGCGCAGTTAGGTCTCAACCAACCGCAGACCTCAAAACACCTAAAGGTTTTGCTCGAAGCGAATCTCGTCCGCATCGAACCGGCCGCCAATCGCCGGATCTATCATTTGCGGACGGAGCCGTTTCAAGGTCTCACTGCATGGAGCCAATCGTTTGAACAGCAGATGGTCAGCCGGATGACACGACTTGAAGGGTATTTGGAACAGATGCAGGACACAGTCAACCCAAAGGAGTGAACGATGATGCAAGAAAAACTAAAAACGAAAGTCGAAGGTTCCATTTTACAAATGGAATGGACGTTTGATGCCCCGCGCGAAATGGTATTTGCCGCATTCACGGAAAAAGAGCATCTCGAAGCCTGGTGGGGACCGGAAGGCTGGCAAACGGAAATCACGACCTTTGATTTCGTCGAAGGCGGTATCTGGCATTACTGTATGCGCTGTGAGGATCCAAATCAGGGCGAGTTTTTCGGGATGGAATCCTGGGGAAAAGCTATCTTCCGACAGATCGACGCCCCACAAAGTTACGCCCACGCCGACTATTTTTCGGATGCGTCAGGAACGATCTCGGACGAATTACCGGGCAGTGAAAACGTGACGACGTTCGAAACCGTCGGCGATCGGACCCGGGTCCTGTTCCGGTCGGACTTTAAGACCGAGGAAGCCGTAAAACAGGTTCTTGAGATGGGCATGAAAGAAGGCTTTACGTCACAATTGCACCGTCTCGATCAATGGCTTCTTCAACGAACTGTATCCTAAAAGCACCGGGCAATCCGTCACTGGCGGGTTGTTTTTTTCGAACAGTCATGCAAAGCTGTCACTCTTTTGGGAAAAAGACCTTTCATTTTGGGAATTCAAAGGAAAACGCTTCATCTTTAGTGGCATGAAGCCGTTATACAAGATGAGATGATTGAAAAAGGGGATCGATAGTGTGAAATGGTGGACGAAACAACAAGAGATGACGTTTTCAGAACGGATGCAACAAGAACGCGAACATGTTCGCCTGGAAGCGGGGGCAGCATTTGCGCAACAACTCCAGTTGATTGATTTGACGGTCGAGGATTTACAAATCGTTCGTTTGATCCGTCACGATGTAGCGGAGTGGATGCCGCAGATGGTCGATGCGTTTTATGCGGAATTGGTCCGGGTGCCGGAGCTGAAACAACTGATTGAACGGCATTCGACACTCGAACGGTTAAAAGGAACGCTTGCCAAGCATATCCTCCAGATGTTTGACGGACAGGTCACACTGGACTACATCGACGTCCGAAAACGGATTGCCGACCGGCATGTCCGGATCGGCCTGCAAAATAAGTGGTACATCGCCGCTTTCCAAAAAGTATTAAACGTCTTGAGCCGAAAAATCGAGGACAGTACATTACCCGAGTCGGAGCAGGTCCGGATTGTCCGTTCTGCCGGAAAACTGTTTAATCTCGAACAACAGATCGTCCTGACGATGTATGAGGAGATGGTCGAAGCCGAGCGGCAGACAGTCACGGATGCGAAACAGCGTGTCGGACAGACCGTTCAAAAGTCGACAGAGGAATTGGCCGCGATGAGTCAACAATCGTCCGCCAGTTTTCAGGAAATGGAGCGACATGCCCAGCAGGTGTCCGTGACGACCGGGGCGATTGCGACACAATTGACCCAGGCCGCGAAAGAAGCGGCAGACGGTGTCGAATTGGTCGAGGCGGAAACGAAACGGTTTGAGCAAGTTGTCGAAGAGATGACGCTGACGACGGAACAGATGACGCAACTCGCCTTTTTGTCACGCGAAATCGAACGAATCGCCGGGATGGTGACGGCGATTTCCGATCAGACGAATCTGCTGAGTCTCAATGCTTCGATCGAGGCCGCACGGGCCGGGGAGATGGGACGGGGCTTTACCGTCGTCGCCCAGGAAATCCGGAAACTGGCGGAAGAAAGTAAACGGTCCGCGTCAGAAGCATCAAGCATCGCTCAGGAAATCACCTCGAAAATGGGCCAAGTCTCGGAGCGGATGAACGGGACCGAACAGTCGGTCGTGCAAACGACGGAAGAACTGACCCGTGTCGTTACCGCTTTTACGACGATTTCCCGCCAAACGGTCGATGTCTCAAAACAAATCATTACACTGTCGCAGGATACGGAACAGGTCGCCGGAACGATTGAAGGGATGCGCCATATCGCGGAATCGATTGCCGAGACGGCAGACGATTTACAAACCGTTGCGACGACACTCTGAAGGGGGAATAGGGATGAGAAAACGAACCCATCTGTTGTTTGGAGTTGGTATCCTGATACTTGCCGGTTGTGCAAGTAACGATTACCCGTCAGAGGAAGCCGTTAAAAACGGGGATATCGTCACGACGCCGGAACGGCATAATCTCGACCGGTTCGAGACGTTTTTAACGCGAGTCGGGCAACAGAAACAGGATACAATCCGGATTACGGGGTATACGACGGAAGGCGATGCAATCCTTGAAGACATCACCTATGACGGGAAACGGTTTATCTATTCCCTCGATTCGTCGCGTGATGAACATGGTTCCCAGACAGACGACCGGAACAAGGAAATCTGTCAAAACCTTGAGCAACAAACAACTGATGGAGGGAATAGCTTCACCCTGACCGATTGCAAAGAAGGACAGAATCATGAGATTTTCAAATCAAATCCTGATGAACTTAAAAAATGAAAAAACAGTTGATCCTCGCGTGAATCGGAGGATCAACTGTTTTTTAGTCGAGTGTCTCTTCGAGAATCCGTAAGGCTTCCCGCCAACTCGCGAACCGTTCGATCAACAGGGTCAAGGAAGGGGATTGGTGCTTACGGGCAAACCGGACATACTCTTGGCTCGTTAAGTCAGGACCGAGTTCTTTGTATGCCTGGCGCAATGCGTTCAGGCAATCTGCGTCGGAATAAAAACCGTTTGATGACAACTGGAAATGTGCCAGTGCCTGTTTCCATGTCCCGTAATGGCGGATGATTGTGTTCGCGCTCACCATCTGCGGGTGTTTTTCCCGTAACCCCGAGTAGGAACGGATGGTCACGCGCGAGCCACGCGTCTTGATATAAAAAGCGATACTTTCGTCCACACTCCAGCGTTTTTGGCTGGATGTATCGGGTTTTGCACGGTTCAGCATCAAATGGTCCTCGATTGACAATTCGAACGGTTTGACGATGCCCGCTTGTTCCAATAGTTTGGTCCAAGAGCCAAACCGTTGTTCAATTTCCTGTAAAGAGGGATAGGGCAGGTGCATGGCTAGTTTTTGATAATGTGCTGCTTTCATCGGTGTTGTATGTAACTGGTGAAGACCTTGAATCAAGCGGATGATTTTTTCATCCGTCGTCAAGGTGGAAGTGGGTGTGTGCGTGGTCTCTTTCATAGGAAGTCTCCCTTAGTGAATCGTTGGAACGTAATGAAATTAGTGTATCATCAACCTCCAAGAGATTTAACTAACAAAATCGTAAGGTTCGAAGGGACAGTCGACTCGAACAGAAGGGCCACACATCCATCAGCCTTCCGGAATAGCCGTATACCGGTAAGCGGTCGTTCCTTTGAAAACATACAGCACACCGGTCGCGTCTTCATTCCGGTATAATTTCGTTCCGGATTGCCAGTGTGTCGCCGTCCGGTCCGCCAAAGGTTGTTTGGCGGTAACTTGTTTCGTGACGGTCGAAAAGGAAGTCACGTCCGCTTTTTTGATCGTCGAGTCTTTTCCATCGAGCCGATACACCCGGTCGTCTGCTCGAATCAAGTCAGCCGACGTATCTTGACGGGCTTCCGTCGCAATCGAATCCGTCGTCGAAGTCGTTGTTTCAGTGGTACATCCTGCCGTAAAGAATATACTGCTCATGACGATCAGGGTGATTCGTTTATTCATGGTCTGTCCTCGCTTTCCTGAGTGTTTATTTATGTCGTAATTTACGATATAATCGGATGTATCGATATAAAAGGGAGTGAACGAGATGTCAGCGATTCATGAAGACTTTGCCCGGTTGTACTATCATCTGCACCCGAAATGGACGGAAAATCTGTCGCATCAAAGTGTCCGGATTTTGCAAACGATCCAAATGACAGGCGACATGACGGTGAAAGAGATTGCGAACCGATATGTCTTGTCACCGAATACCGCGTCTGAACATGTGAAGAAACTAGAAGGGCTTGGGTATGTCGTTAAACAACGGTCATCTGTCGACCAGCGTGTCGTTCAAGTCAGTTTGACACGTGAAGGACGGACAGCCGTCAAAACGCATACCGAACTCGATGCAAAACGTGTCGAGCATGTTTTAAAATACTTATCTCCGGCAGAACAACAAATGATTGAGGCGGCATTTCAGTTGTTTCGAAAGGCGACCGATGACTGCTTTCCTGATTAAAATCCTGACCAGTGCCGTCATCATCGGTTTTGTCACGGAAATTGCCCGACGGTCACCGACATATGGTGGGGCGGATCACTGTTGTTCAGCGTATGCTGTGCCGGAGCATGCTGGTGGATTGTTTGGATGCTCCAGCAGCAACTTACGTTGTTATCGAGTCGTCTATAAAAGACAACAGGAGACAGAGTCACGCATGCGAATCTATACACAATCAGACATCGATACCTTCGAAGACCGATACGAATATGAACTTTCATTAAATCTACATACAATCGAACAACCGTACCAAATCATTGAAGACTTGAATATCGTGTCTTTTGACAGATCCACCATCATTCCAGAAAAGCTAGCCGAACAGTATACACTTGTGTTGTTGGTTCCGGTGTTTCCACGTTTCCACGTGTTACGTCCCTTGAAACGCTTAGGCAGCAACACGACGTTTGAATTGCTCGAAGTCACACAAGATTCGCTTAATCAACAAATAATCGATTTTTTGGTTGAAAACGAACTCAGTTTTCCTTTTTTCTTAATCAAGCATGTCGAACGGATTTCGTTCGCTTTACCACATATGAGTAACGAATACCTTGTTCTAACAAATGGAGGAGAAAATGAACTCATCGAACTGCGATTGGAATTTGGCGGAATCGTTCATCTGTTTTTTAAATAAGCTTGCTTGTGTACATGCATGAAAGATGTTTTTAGGAGATCACTTACTTCTCTAATTCCTGGAGAGAGGTATATAGACTATAAGCTCCTTTGGGACATTTTTTCTTAGCAGCATACATCGCAATGTCTGCATGCTTCATCAATTCTCGAAATGAATTCGCATCCATCGGAAAAGATGACACACCAAGGCTTGGAGTACAATGGAGGACTTGTCCGCAAATGGTATAAGGCTCTCTAAGGCGAATCACCAACATGTTCGCTAACTCATGTAATTTTGATTCAGATTCAATGTTTTCCACAATCAATGTAAATTCATCTCCACCTTGTCTCGCAATCATCGTAAAAGATTCTGACAAGCTATGCAGACGCCTAGCGACAGCTATGAGAAGTTGATCCCCTACATCATGCCCTAAAGAATCGTTCACATGTTTAAATTGATTTAAATCCATGAAAAATAGCGAGATATTTTGACTCGAACTGATATTGATTTGATTATTGATAAGATCATGTATTTTTTCCTCGAAAGCAATCCGGTTGTAAAGTCCCGTTAAAGCATCATGATAGGCCAAGTAACTAACTTTTTGTTCATTTTCTTTGTTTAGCGTAATGTCTTTACCGATTCCGAATATACCTACTAGCTTGTCCCGAACGATAATAGGAATATTTGTAATGTACATATATGATTTTTTTCCATGGTGACCGTGTACTACTGTTTCGTAACTCCGAGGATGACCAACAAACACGTGTTGGAGTTCAGAAGTGACGCGTGCCCGATCAAGTGGATCGACATACGTCAAACTGTTTTTTCCAATCAATTTTGCATTCGTTACACCGAGCAAGGTGCTACAGGATTTATTAGCACTATCAAACCGTCCGGTGAGATCAGTTGAGTAGACTGGATCTGGGTGATATTCAAATAACGATTTATACCGTTCTTCACTAATTTCTAGTTCTTGGGTTTTACGATGATATTGTTTGATCAAGCGTTGATTTTCCAAAATCATAAGTATTTGACGAATGATCACCAACATAATCGATAGTCCTGAACCGATGGTAACGGAATCTGTTTCATTTGAATGCAAGCCCATGAAGAAAAATAAAATCAGTACACCTCCATAAGGTGTCACCAATTGAAGAATATTCATACGAGCGACAATGGTTTCAGACTCTCGTGATGGCTCGGAAGATGTATGAAGAAATCCAGACAAACCAAGTAGCATCATGACAACAATAAACAACGGATCAATCAAACTACCTGAAAAATAAGCGCTGATGGACAGTAAATAAAGGTAGAGTGAATCAGCTGCAGCTTGCGTGAGAAATGCTACAAATACAAGCAGCATAGAAATATTTTGATTCTGTTTTGTTGCACTGAAAAAAAGAAAGGCTGTCGCTAAAAGCATACCTAAATCGCCGATCGGGTATGCTAGAGAAACTATTAGCTCAATCATACTAATAGTATTTGATGAAAGAATTGGTGCGAGTAGAAAATGCCAAGAAAATGTAGTTGCGACCACTATGGTGATTAAAATATCAAAAAGAAAGGGAACACGTTCTTGTTTCTTTGTTTGGTGAATGATTTTATAAATAAGTGCGCTTAAAATACAAATAACTTGCAAGAGATAGAAAATATCTGTCCATCCGGGATAAGGTACTTCTTTTATAAAAATACTTTCCGTAACGAACCAAATGATTTCTGCGATTAAATAAAAAAATGTGGCACAACATAAAATCAGCCAGAATATTTTATCTGTTCCATTAGATTTTTGGACAGTCGAAGATAACCATGCCAAGGAAATGATGATTCCGAGCATTGAAAAAATATTCCCTCCAAGAGCTTGAAGAAATGGGATATCTTTAAATACTAAAATCCAAAGATAATAGGATATAAGATAAAAAAATAAAATGAAAATGGGAAATCGGATTTGTTTAATCATGCATCTTCTAAACTCCTTTTTTATGATTCATCTATTATATACGGCTTGAGGGGAAATTCTGATTAAGATTTTATTGTTAGGTAAATGGATAGGCAAAACATGCCGAGAATCAAAAACATAATATATATATTGGACTTTATAAAACGGACGAGACCATTTCGCTCGTCCGTTTTCAGAATAAGATAATTAATAACGACCTAAGATACTGGAACTATTTTAGGTTCTGGAAGAAGATCCATAAAGAAAAAAATACCTAAATCAGCGAACTGAAATAAGAGTGTAACTGTATTCATCCAAAAAGACTCTTTTTGCAGATGATAAAGGGGATGAAGTAGATAATAATAAGGCTCATCACCATAACACATGGTTGCTATTTTAACGACCAAGCTCAAGGCGCAATCTCAAAAAGAATCGCTCGAGGTTTCGATAGCCATAACCACGACGTTTAATGAGCTTAATCTTATTGTTCGTCCCTTCCATTTTCCCATTCGATAGTGTCGATACAATGGTGTGACGCATCGTTTCTTCACGGCCACGAATCGCTTTCGCGATTTTCGCAAGAGGTCCGCACGGATGGAACTGATAACGTTCCAGCCAGTCTTTCAGTCTTCGGCATGCCTGCCCGTCGCACGTTGCTTTCAACACATATCGGATATGTTGGAGTCCTTGATAAAGATCCCGGGTAAACGAGTCTTCTAGAATACAAGAATGGGCGGCCTCTCGGTCTTCAAGAGCCAATGCTTCCGTTCGACAAGCGAGAGCACGATCGATCACACGAACATGATGATGGCGTCTTGCCTCGTTCAAAAAACGACGCCGGCGGCGAAGAGCATCGGTAAAGAACTGGATGAGATGAAAACGGTCCAGTACATGTGCTGCATTCGGGAAGACACGAGTAGTTGCCTTCGCCATCGCAGGTGCAAAATCACTGACGACAGAACGAACATCTCCCAGTACACCTTG
>NZ_JACSMT010000056.1:0-14593 GCF_018618815.1 Exiguobacterium sp. s128
CTTCGGCTTCTTTGTGGGCACTCCGTATCCGACCGAGCTTTCATCCCACCCCTAAAGGAGTGGGCTTTCCCGCTCAAAAATTCTGTAATCAGGCAGAAGTTCGACTTCTAAAAAAATGGGGTAAAAGACTAATAAGAATTAAAAATTGGGATCATGTCTGGGAGGTGATGAGGTGAAACGGGAAACAGCGTGGTTGATGGGCGGTGCCGCAATCCTGACGACGGCAGCAGCCGGTGCAAGCATCTGGAATAACTATGGGGCACTTTTACGGTGGACGGAACCGGCACTTCCGCTTGCGGAAGCGCAACTTGCTCCTCGCACCATTTTGTATAAAACAATTGATAAACAGGAGCTCAAACTGGATCTGTATTATCCACCAGGCGACGGACCTTTTCCGGTAGCGATTTACGCACATGGCGGCGCATTTGTCCGGGGAAGTCGGGATGACATCTTTTGTTTTACACCAATCGTCGAGCGTTTTTTAGAACTGGGGATTGCTGTGTGCAGTATCGACTATCGGCTGTTCGAGGACGGAAGTTATTTTCCGGATAACTTAGAGGATGTCCGAGATGCACTCTGTTTCTTGAATCAGGAAGCGGATGACTTACGGATTGCGCGTGGACGAATGCTTCTTTGGGGAGATTCGGCAGGAGCGGCACTGATGCTGACGACGGCACTTGCCCCAAATGCGTTCATCGGTGAACAAAAAGCCGAGCATCTCCCGTTGGTCAGCGGTATCATCGCCTTATATCCACCTACGAATTTCTTGTTATTTAAGTTCATCCAAACGTGGATCGCGCACATTAAATTTTACGGCGGGGGACGAGACGAGTGGCGTGATTTGATGACACGAGTCTCTCCTGCAACACATTTGACAGCGGATTCACCTCCAGTCATGTTGTTGCACGGAAAAAAAGATCCGATCGTGCCCTTTGCGCAAGCGCTGTATTTCGTTGAAAAAGGAGCAGATGTCGGAGCAGATGTCCGCCTGTTTTCCTTCCCGAACGGAACCCATTCACTTGCCAGTTTTGCTCAAACCGAGAATCCGCTAAAAATCGAGCGTTTACTTGAACGGATCGAAGCATTTAGCTGTCAAGTCCTTGTCCTGCCACCTCGTGAGACTCTTCACTAAACAAGAAAACATGATACAATCAGTCATATTTCTTTTGAAGGAGACAGCGAGATGACAGAAATTTGTTTAGTGCGTCACGGTCAAACCGATTGGAATTTAAATGAACGGATTCAAGGACGAGAAGATATTCCGCTGAATGAGACGGGCAGATGGCAGGCTGGGATGAGTGCCGCATATTTGGCACAAGAGAAGTGGGATGTCCTGATTTCAAGCCCGTTGTCACGGGCTGTCGAAACGGCAGAAATCATCGGGCGTTCGATTGGGCTGGACGTGACGGAGAAGGATGAACGGTTGGTCGAGCGGGAATTTGGTCTTGCGTCCGGTCAACCGGTCGCAGGCATTTATGAAGCGGTCCAAGCCAATGATACGACACGCGTGCCGGGACTTGAAACCGAAGAGGAAATCCAGGAACGGGTATTTTCAGCGGTCGAAGAATTGACCAAAAAATATCGAGGCAAACGCCTGCTGATCGTCTGTCATTCACATACGATCAAAGCAGCGTTATCCTCGATTGATGATAGCTTCAGTTACCGGACACCGCTCAAAAATGCCTGTGCCAACTACATTCGTTTTTCCGACCGGTACGAGATTGAACGCATCAATGTAGCGGACCATATCACAGACACGACAAAACGCCCTTAAGGAAGGGTCGGATTTTCCTGGAGGTACTGTTTGAATGTTTCTTTAGCGATGCTCGTGATGTGTGCTCCACGTTTGGAACGACGGTCTTTGTACTCTTGAATCAAGGCTTCACCGGTAAAGTGGTCTTCGACGACTTCACGTAAGATGGATTCGGATAAATCATTTTTCATCATGACCATCTTTCCTTTGAACAAGTAAGAAACGCCTTCGCTTAACGGTGTGGATTCGAGTGGTGTTACAATCATCGCGGCGGGGTCATTATCGGGTCGAGAAATCGTAATTTCAATCAGCGCCCGTAATTTTTTTATGAAGAGTTCCTCGATGATCGGTTGATCGTTTTTTAAGACGACGATTTCTGCGACCCATTGTGCCGTCTGATCGGTACTGACGGTCAGTCCATCTTTAATCGCAACCGGAATCGTTGTATCTCGGCCGGACTCATCCATTAAAATACGTAGTGTGCACAATTTAAAGGTTTTCAAGAAAACGCCTCCTTGTTGAATGGACAACAGATTTTCTCCAGTATACCGTGACCAAGCAGACGGTGGGAAAGTTTTAGAGAGGATTTTTTAGTGAACTGTGTTTAAATGAAAGTAGAAATCAGAAACAGGAGGACCGTTCATTATGCCGCAAGCACTAATAGGAGTATTAGGAATCATTGGAATCATCTTACTTGCCCATTACATCATTACGTATTGGCATGCTGAACCAACCGATCGTCCGACGCTTGCTTATCGCATAGCGCTCCTGATTGCCTGTTTGCTTCTCATCAGTGGAAGCGACCACTTGATCAGTATTTTTTATGCGGATTCTTTGGCTGAATTTGGTCAACGCATTACGTATATCGTCTTGATCGGAGGTGCGCTTGGCTTCGCGTGGTACTTTCGTCAACAAATGGAACAAGCGACAATCCAAATGACACCGACACCAAATGAAACAGCCCACTTCAGCTGAAGTAGGCTGTTTTTTTATTTGATGCCGCTTGCGGTCCGCGTATCGCGAATCATATCGAGTTTCAGCTTCCAGAGACGATCGCTGAATGTGATGGCGTACACTTCCGGTAGACGAAGACGTTTATATTCTTCCCATAGACGACCGATTTGCTGTTCATGGAACTGGCGGCTTTCTTCGATGGTCGGAACGGAATAGATGAGCTCGCCATCAACGAAGACTGGTGTCAACAGGCGCTCGACGTTAAAATTCTCGATCCGGTTTCGGAATGAAGGATCCCGGACATCAATCAAATCAATCGAATCCAGATGAGTCGGATCTTCATCGAGCAACGTCACGTAGTCGCCCTTGAACTTATTCGTCACCCGGTCGACGATTCGGTAAACTTCCTTGATATGCGGAGTCGTCGTCTTCGCTTTAGACGAAGAAACTTTAATGACAGGAACAAGTGCTCCGTCGACTTCACGCGCAACCAACTTGTAGACCATCCCGAGGGCTGGTTGTTCATACGCTGTGATACCGCGTGTCCCGACGAGGAATGTATTGGCTTGTGCCCCTTGGATACGTAAATCTTGGATGACGTATTCATCCAGATCACCCGACAAGACGATATCGACTTCGGGGAAACCAGCTTCGTCAAGCATCGTCCGAGCACGTTTGGATAAGTAGGATAAGTCACCGGAATCAATGCGGATGCCGCGTAATTTATGCCCTTTTGCTGCGAGTTCTTTGGCGACGATGATGGCGTTCGGTAAACCACTTTTTAACGTATCGTACGTATCGACGAGCAACGTCGCTTGATCGGGATAATACGCCGCAAAGGTCCGGAAGGCTGTCAGTTCATCGTCGTGGAACTGGATGTCGGCGTGTTCCATCGTCCCACCGCACGGTATGCCGAAGTCGCGTCCGGCAGAAGCAAGACTCGTGACGTCGAAGCCTGCTAAATAAGAAGCGCGTGTCCCGAAGTAAGCGGCGTCAATCCCTTGCGCCCGACGCGCACCGGCTTCGAGGAATTTTGCTCCCGGCGCTGATTGACGAATCCGCGCATATTTCGTTGCGATGAGGGATTCGTGATTGGCGATGTTCAAGATGGCTGTTTGTAACAATTTTGCTTCGAAAATCCGTGCTTCGATTCGAACGAGTGGCTCATTTGGAAAAACGATTTCGCCTTCTTTGACACTTGAGATCGAACCGGAAAATTTAAAGTTTCGTAATTCGTCTTTGAACTCTTCCGGAAAACCAATCATTTTTTGGAGATAGGTGATGTCTTCTTCCGTGAAACGAAGCGTTTGGACGTACTCGATGATGTTTTCAAGTCCAGCGAAGACGACATAGCCCCCTTCGAACGGATTCGTCCGGTAATAGACATCAAAAACAGCACGCTCATTATGACGTCCTTCCTGCCAATAAATGTACATCCACCGTGGAAGATAGAGGTCAGTATGAAGTGCGAGGTTACGTTGTAACATGAAGACAGATCCCTTCTTATTCGCCGACGACGTCTGCGCCGAGCGATTGTTTGAAATGTGTGAGTGCCCAGTCATGACCAATCGCATTGAAGCTTGCGACGGCATCGGCATGAACGACAATTTTATATCCTAGATTGTAGGCGTCGACGGCTGTATGCAGCACACAGATATCGGTGCAGACACCAACGAGATGGACTTCGTGAATCGAACGTTCGCGTAAACGTAAATCAAGATCCGTTCCGGCAAAGGCACTGTACCGCGTTTTGTCGATGACATGATCCGCAACACGCGCCATTTCGGCAACTTGTCCAAACAGGTCTCTGCCATGAGTGCCACGGATGTTATGTGGCGGGAAAAGGACCGTTTCCGGATGGAAGGTGTCTCCTTCTTCATGGATATCGTTTGCGATGACGACATAATCCGCGGATGAAAATTCATCCATTAACGAAGCAATCCGTCCTTCGATCGCCTGGCCTGGTTTTCCGCACGTCAACTTTCCTTCGTCGGCCACAAAATCAAATGTATAATCAATGACGATAAGCGCACGCATGAGCGTCTGCCCCTTTCTTTTATGGAAGATAGTGTTCTCTTTCACATTGTACTCTATCTGTATCCGAAGACAAAAGGAAGAAATCCGCTAGTGATAGGTATAAGAATGTGGAAAAGTAGGGTATAAGGTATAGGACGAAAATAATTGTGGAGGAGGAAAATGGCATGAAGAGGTTGAATGAGTATGAAGTGGAAGAACGTCTGGAAGGACTGTCCGAGTGGCGTGTCGTCGACGACGAAATCGTCCGGGTCTACACACTGGTTTCATTTCCGGCAGCACTTGATTTTGTACAGGAGGTTGGTTCGGTAGCAGAACACTTAAACCACCACCCTCGTATCATCATCGATTATAAAAATGTTACGCTTGCTGTGACGACGCATGATTCAGGCGGTCTGACCGGCAAAGACTTCGAACTCGCGGAGGCCTGTGATGCCATCTAAACTTTCCATAACATTCGGTAGCGGTAGTTTTGTTGATAAAATTCGAGCACGTGATTCACACATTCGGGCAGGAAGCGGGAGTGGGGAAGCTCTTTTGTTTATCGAAACAGAAGGGAAATCCCCTTTCCAGAGTGGTAATACGTACACGTTGCTTGAAACACGCGGTAATTTTAACGAAGAAGGCAGTCTGTTCTATTGGTCGATTCCGGCAGATCAGAACAGTGGTGATCTATTTGTGCATCAAGTCATGTCAGACCCAAAAGTACTTGGGGCAGAATATGCTAGTTTTCAAGCGGTACGGATTGCTCGTGTCGAACGGGGCACGGATTTAGTCTTGTTGATTCAGTTCAACCATGAAGGAGACGCGACGCGTTACGCGAAATCAGTTGAACGACTGACCGTCGACCAGTATGCTGAAGAAGCAGGGAAGTCGTTTGCGCCTTCCCCAGTCATGAAACGGTATCAACTTCTACAACCACTATAATAAATAGTCAAATTAGTCTAGGGGGAAAAAACAGATGAAAAAGAATTACTTTGTAGTAGCAACGCTTGGTGGAGCCCTTGTCGGAGCAACGTTGTCGATGCTTCATAAAGATACACGTCAATCGCAACTCGCTGCCGTCAAACGGACGTTTGGTGGAGCAAGCACACAGCTTTCTGCCGTCAAACAGGATCCAAAAGGACGTTTTGAAGAGATTCGCGCCCTATACACGGACAACCAAGAAACGATTCATAATTTGATCGATGACTTAAAGGACTTAGCGGAATCATTACGTAAATAAGGTTAAAAAAAGCGACCCCTCCTGAATTCCGGAAACGGAAAAAACAGGAAGGTTCGCTTTTTTTGTAGCGTGCGTCAGATGAATCGTGCGAGTAAACCGAAGACGGCAAAGGCGACGATGACATAAAAGATGATCCGACCCATTTGACCGGAACCACTCGTCTGAACGACACGTCCACCTGTAGCGGGACGTCTTCCTGTGTTGAACGGGCGTGTAAAAGGAACCGCGCTTTTTCCGAATATGAATCCGGCGAGAAAACCAAGGACAAACCCATACAAGTGACCAAACACGGATACGTTCGAACCAAGAAGTGTAAAGATTGCCGTGATCGCACTGAAGATGTAGACCAGGCGTGCATCATCGGCTGAGATGACCGTCCGCTTGAATCGACCGAGATACACATAAAAACCAAGCAACCCTAAGATGGCACCGGAAGCCCCGGCCTGTCCGTAAAACGGTTCATTGATTTTCGTGAAATACGTCAAGACATTGGCGAGTGTACCGACGAGGAGATAGAAGGATGCGAACTTCGCATGACCAATCATTCGTTCCAGTGCAGGCGCGAAAATGATCAAGGCAAACGTGTTGAACGCAATATGCCAAAAATCATAATGGAGGAAGGTCGCCGTGACGACACGCCACCATTCCCCATTTCCGATAAACAGGTTGATGGCTGCCCCGTAGCTGAGTGGTGAAAAGCCAAAGTTGAAAAAGGCGTTTAACTGTTCGATGACAAACAGGGCGACTTGGATTAAAATGAACAACGAAACGACCGGATAAGAACGTGTGAACGTTTGTAGGTTTTCCGTTCGACTAAACATGACAACACCTCGCTTCCTCTTCATTCTATATGAAGATGGCGAAGAATAGAACTGTGGAGGCGTCAGAAATGATTTTCGGAATAGGACTCGATCTCGTGGAACTGCAACAAATCCGACGGACACTCGAGCGTCAGCCACGAATCATCGAACGGATCTTGACAGCAGCAGAACAAGAACGGTTTCATACCTTGTCTGAAGGACGACAACTGGAATATCTAGCAGGACGGTTCGCGGCAAAGGAAGCATTCGTCAAAGCATTCGGGACGGGGATTGGAGCTGATGTCTCTTGGTTAGATCTCGAAGTGCTTAATGAAACATCAGGGCGACCGGTCATGACGGGTCCGTTCGAAGGAACGATTCATGTATCGATTACGCATTCCGATCATTACGCGGCTGCACAAGTCTTATTAGAAAAGAGGAGTTTAGATGTATCGACCAACTTGGATAGAAATTGATCGCGAGGCAATCGCCCATAACGTACGAGAAATCAAGGCGCGGATGGGGCATCAATCGATGATGGCTGTCGTCAAAGCCGATGGATATGGACACGGAGCCATCACTGTCGCAGAAATCGCTTTAGCAAACGGGGCAGAGATGCTTGCTGTCGCTTTATTGGAAGAAGCCATCGAGTTGCGAGAAGCGGGCATTCAAGCGCCGATTTTGATGCTCGAGGCACTTTTACCCGAACATGCACCGATTGCCTCGAATTATGATGTCGCCGTTCCTGTGTTCTCAGCGGAGTGGTTACGGGAAGCAAAACAACATTTGACGGAAATCGATCACTTGCGTCTTCATATCAAAGTCGACAGCGGGATGGGACGACTTGGCTTGCAGACACTGGACGAGCTAGATGCCGTTCTCAAAGAACTGGACCCGGATTTGATGGAACTGGACGGGATTTACACACACTTCGCGACGGCAGATGAATTGACGAGTCGTTTGTTTGAGCAACAACAAACTGTTTTTCTGCGTTTTGTTGAACGTGTGCCGGGTATCCGCTATATTCATGCCTCCAACTCAGCCGCCGCCATCCGTCTTGCCGGTCAAGAACCGTGTAATGTCGTCCGGATCGGGATTGCCCTTTATGGCGCATTGCCATCGGACGAGATGAGTTCCTATTACGATTTTTTACAACCGGCATTTTCGTTAAAAAGTCGTCTGATGCAAGTCAAGCACGTCGAGCCGGGTCAGACGATCAGCTACGGTGCGACCTATACAGCGCCGACGGATGAATGGATCGGCACCGTCCCGATCGGGTATGCCGATGGGTGGTCACGCAAGTTTCAAGGATACGCGTTGATCGTCGATGGCACTCCTTGCGAAATCGTCGGGCGCGTCTGCATGGATCGGTTGATGATTCGTTTGCCACGCGCCTATCCAGTCGGAACGGAAGTGACGTTGATTGGGCGAGGCGCTCCGATTGATGAGGCAGCCCATTGGTTAGGGACGATTAATTATGAAGTACTCTGTCAGTTTTCGAAACGTGTACCCCGAATCTAATTTTCAAAAGACATCAATATGATGGCAAAAAAATGTTATTTGTTTGAATTTTGATTGTATTTTCTGAATTTGACTGATATATTGAAGTGGAAGTGAGTCGTTCGTTAAGGTTTCAGTGAATCTGGAGGTGCCATTATCTTGGTCCAACAACGGGAAAAGCAATTTGTTGAGCGAAATGTAGCGAAGGAGACGATTGGGATGAAGTCGAACCATACGACGGAAGAACGCAAGCGTCAGCTACGTGAGGAATTGAAACGTGGTTACGAAGAAATGGCAGCGATCAATTTATCAATCGTTGGCGAAATGTTCCAGATTGAAACGGAGGCGGAGTTCTCGCTCCTACGTCAAGTAAGCGGGGTGTAAGCTTTGATAGTCAAACGTGGCGACGTGTTTTATGCAAATTTGTCACCTGTGGTCGGATCGGAACAAGGAGGCGTTCGTCCTGTCCTTGTCCTACAAAATGATATTGGTAACCGATTCAGCCCAACTGTAATCGTGGCTGCGATCACGGCACAGATCGACAAAGCCAAACTACCGACCCATGTGGAAGTATATCGAGAGCGACACGGATTAGAACGTGATTCGGTCATCCTACTTGAGCAGGTCCGTACAATCGACAAACGCCGTCTAACGGATAAAGTCACGCACCTAGATCCTGACACGATGATGAAAGTAAATAGTGCCGTCGCGATCAGCCTAGGCTTGATTGACTTTTAGGCACTTACATAGAACAGCGAGAAGAGTCGATACATTTGTATGCGACTTTTTTTTGAACGATTTTTAAAAAAGTGGTTTAGGAACAGTGAAATCGGGGAATTACATCAGAGTGACCTTTTATTTAAAGTGGTTCATTCAGATGATAGAGATAGAGAAAACACATAGTAGATTTTCCTTGAGGAGGAACTTGAAGATGGATTTAACAATTAAAACAGAGCAACTAGATGGTCAGACGCATCTCTATATCGCAGGAGAGATTGATACGTATACAGCACCGAAACTTCGTCAAGAATTAGTACCGGCAGTCGAAACAAATGATGTCGTCGTCCACTTGGATGAAATTCATTATATGGATTCAACAGGTCTTGGTGTATTTGTCGGGGCGCTTAAAGCCTCAAAGAAAAACGGAACGACGTTCACACTCGTCGGGGTATCCGAACGGATTCGTCGTCTATTCGAAATCACAGGTCTTTCAAGCATCATTACAATCGATAGTGGTGTACGAGGTGGGACACAATGAAGAACGAACAACTTGAAATGACGCTTCCGGCAAAACCGGAATACGTAGCAATCGCTCGACTAACGGTTTCTGGTGTCGCGAATCGGATGGGCTACACATACGATGACATCGAAGACATCAAAATCGCTGTTTCTGAAGCATGTGCGAATGCCGTTCAGCATGCATATGAAGGAGAAAAAGATGGATCGATGGCATTGACGTGTAACGTCTATCCGGATGACCGTCTTGAAATCATCGTCAAAGACAACGGTGTGACATTTGATAAAGACAGCGTCAAACGCCAAAGTGAACCGATTACGGACTCACATGATCTAGACTCTCTGCATGAGGGGGGACTAGGGATCTTAATGATTGAAGCACTCATGGATCAAGTCACGATCGAGAAAGCAAACGGCGTCACTGTCCATATGACAAAATATATGAATAGAGATGAGGTGGGTCAAAGTGCCAGCAAAGTCTCAACAACGCCATCACAGTGATGACGAAGTCCTTCGACTAATTGACCTATACCAACAAGATGACCAAGATGAGGAAGTCCATGCTGCGTTACTCGCGCGTTACTCGGATCTCGTCGAGGCACTCGCCCGTAAATTCTCACGTGGCCGCCCGATTCATGACGATCTCGTTCAAGTCGGCATGATCGGTCTACTCGCGGCACTTCGTCGCTTTGATAAAGAATTTGGTCGCAGTTTTGAATCGTTTGCCGTCCCGACCATCATCGGTGAAATTAAACGATTTATCCGCGACAAGACATGGAGTGTACACGTCCCCCGTCGAATCAAGGAGCTGGGTCCAAAAATCAAGAAAGCCGTCGAAGAATTGACGACGGAACTGCAACGGTCACCACGGATTGATGAAATTGCAGCCCGTCTAGAAGTGTCGGAAGAGGAAGTGCTCGAGACGCTCGAAATGGGTAAGAGTTATCAAGCGTTATCCGTTGATAGTTCGATTGAAGCTGACCAAGAAGGCAGTACGGTCACGTTGCTTGATTTAGTCGGGAACCAAGAAAATGGTTATGACTCGGTTGATCAAAGGTTGATTCTTGAAAAAGCTTTTGCGGTTTTGACGGATCGGGAACGTTCGATTTTAGAATGTGCCTATTACCGGAACATGAGTCAAAAGGAAACCGGGGAATTACTCGGTATTTCGCAGATGCATGTCTCGCGCCTGCAACGCCGGGCTCTTCAAAAGTTACGCGAAGCGATCAAAGTGGAACCAAACGAAGTATTCTCAAAAGACTGATGCTTAGGCATCGGTCTTTTTTTTGTGTCCGATCGATTCTTCGGTATAATGAAGGAGAGGTGAAGAAGATGGAGAAGAGAATCGCAACAGAATTGAATTTACGACTAGCACAAGTGAAAGCCGTTTTACAACTGACGGAAGACGGGGGAACGATTCCGTTTATCGCCAGGTACCGCAAAGAACAAACCGGTGAACTCGATGAGGTCGAAATCAAAGCGATCCTCGACCGCCATAAAAGTATCACGCAGCTCGAAACGAAACGAGAAGACGTCCTGCGTAAAATTGAAGAACAGGGCGTCATGACGCCAGAGTTGAAACAAAGCCTGAATGCGGCGACGACGCTGCAACAGATTGAAGACTTATACTTACCGTTCCGTCCGAAACGACGAACGAAGGCGGAAATCGCACGGGAAGCCGGACTGGCACCGTTCGCCGACTTTTTACGTTCCCCGAAATCGTATGACGATGAACAGTTTAATCAGTTTATCGCAGCGCATGAAGAAGGGGAAGCGGTTGCTGGGGCGCAAGCGATCATTGCTGAGGAATGGGGAGAGCAGGCAAGTGTCCGTGATCATATCCGCAAGACGGCGTATCGCTTCGCGGACATCGTCACGAAGTTAAAAAAAGACGCAGTCGACGAGAAACGTGTATTCGCGCAGTACTATGAATACAATGAACGAATCCGTCAAATCGTGCCGCACCGGATTTTAGCGATCAATCGTGCCGAATCGTTAAAAATCGTTTCGGTCAAAGTAGTCTTGGATGATCAACACGTATTGCCGTACCTGTTGCGCCCGTTTAGCCGGTTAGCGGATGAAAAACGGCGTCTGGTCGAAGAAGCTGTCCAAACAGGCTATAAAAAATCTGTCTTTCCGGCGATCGAACGGGAACTTCGCAATGAATTGACGGACAAGGCGGAAAATCAAGCGATTGAAGTATTCGGAAAGAATTTACGACAACTCTATATGCAACCACCGATGAAAGGGAAAGTGATGTTAGGTCTTGACCCTGCCTACCGGACCGGCTGTAAATGGGCGGTCATTGATCCGACGGGAGAAGTCAAAGAAGTGGGTGTCGTCTATGTCACGATGTCTGAACAAAAAGCACAGGAGGCGCGTCAGGTCTTGACGAAACTCGTGAAACGGTACGGTGTTGAATTGATAGCGATCGGAAACGGAACGGCTTCCCGTGAGACGGAATCGTTTGTCGCGAATTGGATCAAGGAACATGATGACATCGCTTTCACAATCGTCGATGAAGCGGGTGCGAGTATTTATTCCGCATCGGAAATCGCACGGACGGAGTTTCCTGACCTACAAGTCGAACAGCGGTCGGCGATTTCGATCGCAAGACGATTGCAAGATCCGTTGGCAGAACTCGTCAAGGTCGACCCACAATCGGTGGGTGTCGGACAATACCAACATGATGTCACACAAACGAAGTTAAAAGAAACACTCGACTTCGTCGTCGAGACGGTCGTTAACCAGGTAGGTGTTGATGTCAATACGGCATCGGAGTCACTCCTCGGTTATGTCGCAGGGATCACAAAAGCCACTGCGAAAAAAATTGTCGAACGTCGATCGGAGCTGGGTGCCTTTGAATCCCGGAAAGAACTGTTGAAAGTACCACGCTTAGGAGCAAAAGCCTATGAACAGGCGGCAGGATTCTTACGGATACCGGAAGGCAGTCATCCCCTTGACCGGACACCGATCCACCCGGAACAATATAAAACCGTCGAACGGTTGTTTAAGCAGCTCGATTTATCGTTACAGACAGTAGGGACGGAAGAGTTGCGGACCCGACTCGACGGCTTATCCGTACAAGAGACGGCGCAGTTGCTTGAAGTTGGGGAACCGACCTTACGCGACATCATTGAAGCGTTACAACGTCCGGAACGCGATCCGCGTGAAGCGCTTGATAAACCGTTGTTGCGCCAAGATGTATTATCCCTCGACATGATTCAAGTCGGAATGGAGTTTCAAGGCACGGTGCGCAACGTACTCGACTTTGGAGCATTTGTAGATATCGGCGTCAAAGAGAGTGGACTGGTGCACATCTCGAAACTTAGTAAAAAACGGGTCAAACATCCGCTTGATGTCATCGCGGTCGGGGACATCGTCACAGTGTGGGTGACGAGTGTCGAACCGGAACGGGGACGCATCGGATTAACGATGGTCAGCCCGTCATGACGAATGAACAATTACAGCAATACGTCGAGCGGTTATCACTCGACGTGTTTGCTTTACCTTTTGCGCACAGAGCGTTGTTTAATGATCGCTTACGGACGACAGGCGGTCGCTATTTTTTGACGGATCACCATCTTGACTTCAATCGGCGATATCTCGAAGACCCACATATCTTTCGCGGAATCGTCATTCACGAGCTTTGCCACTATCATCTTCACCTGCAAGGGAAAGGGCACCGGCATCAAGATCACGACTTCAAAGAGTGGTTATCCCGGTATGGAGGCTTACGGTATAGTCCGCGTTTAAAAGAAAATGAAAAAAAGACGCATCTCTATGAATGTAAAAAATGCGGGACATTATATAGAAGGAAAAGAAAGATGAATCCAGAGCGATACCGGTGTGGACGATGTCGTGGAAAGATTTTTCACAAAAGTAGTTGACGTTCATTTCGGAGCATGATAAATTATAGAAGTCGTCAAAACGACCGCAACTAAACAACTTCTCGTCATTAAAAACTTTTTTAAAAAAGCATTGACGAAGAGAAAGAAAGTTGCTAATATAGAAAAGTGTTCTGAAACGAACGTCACGTTCCGCAATAGCTCAGTGGTAGAGCAACCGGCTGTTAACCGGTAGGTCGTAGGTTCAAATCCTACTTGCGGAGCCATTATTTTTGGAGATGTACCCAAGTGGCTATAAGGGGCGCCCCTGCTAAGGGTGTAGGCCGGGAAACTGGTGCGAGGGTTCGAATCCCTCCATCTCCGCCAGACCTCTTATGTGAATTTGTTACTTGAGAATAATTATCGATTTTAAACTGGCCCGTTGGTCAAGCGGTTAAGACACCGCCCTTTCACGGCGGTATCACGGGTTCGATTCCCGTACGGGTCACCATTTCGGAGGATTAGCTCAGCTGGGAGAGCATCTGCCTTACAAGCAGAGGGTCGGCGGTTCGATCCCGTCATCCTCCACCATTTTTAATTTCATACTTAAGTTTCACAAAAATGTGGTCCTGTGGTGTAGCGGTTAACATGCCTGCCTGTCACGCAGGAGATCGCGGGTTCGAATCCCGTCAGGACCGCCATTTTTGGGCTGTGGCCAAGTGGTAAGGCACTGGATTTTGATTCCAGCATGCGAAGGTTCGATCCCTTCCAGCCCAGTTTTCTCGTGTCATTAGCTCAGTTGGTAGAGCATCTGACTTTTAATCAGAGGGTCGCAGGTTCGAATCCTGCATGACACACCATTTTAATTTTAACTTTAATTTCAATTTTATATTTGCGGTCGTGGCGGAATGGTAGACGCGCTAGGTTGAGGGCCTAGTGGTGGCAACACTGTGGAGGTTCAAGTCCTCTCGACCGCACCATATCGCACCCTTAGCTCAGCTGGATAGAGTACTTGACTACGAATCAAGGGGTCGGGAGTTCGAATCTCTCAGGGTGCACCACATTTTGTTTGCTTTTGACGGGCCTATAGCTCAGCTGGTTAGAGCGCACGCCTGATAAGCGTGAGGTCGGTGGTTCGAGTCCACTTAGGCCCACCATTTTTCAAAACAAACGATGACGAACTTTGAAAACTGAACGATGAGGCAAAAAACGTATCTTCGGATACAAACAATGAATGAAGCGCAAGCTTCGTCAACGTGACTCC
>NZ_JACSMT010000057.1:0-14327 GCF_018618815.1 Exiguobacterium sp. s128
GTTAAGCACTTGAACGCCGAAAGTAGTTGGGGGCTTCCCCCTGTGAGGATAGGACGTTGCCAGGCCATTGAAAGGACCGATCTGCATACGCAGGTCGGTTTTTTTGTGTTATGTAAAACTTCTGATTGTTCTGATTATTGGTGGAGTCATTGACATGACACCTCTAGCTTGTTACCATAACATCAATATTCTTTTATAGAAGAGAAAGCGAGTGGATAACATGTGGGAGAACAAATTTGCTAAAGAAGGCTTGACGTTTGATGACGTCTTGCTCGTACCACGTCGTTCAAGTGTCTTACCGCGAGATGTAGATTTATCTGTAACATTATGTGAAGGGATCACGTTGAACATTCCTTTAATCAGTGCTGGAATGGATACTGTGACGGAAGCACCAATGGCGATTGCGATGGCACGCCAGGGTGGGCTCGGTGTCATTCACAAGAATATGTCGATGGAAGACCAGGCAGAGCATGTTGACCGTGTCAAACGTTCTGAGAATGGTGTCATTACAAATCCGTTTTATCTCACACCAGAACGGCAAGTATACGATGCTGAGTATTTAATGAGCAAATACCGCATTTCAGGTGTTCCAATCGTCAATAACGAAACAGAACGAAAACTAGTCGGGATTTTAACGAACCGCGATCTTCGTTTTGTTAAAGATTACTCGACGGTTATCGAAACGGTCATGACGACAGAGGAACTGGTGACGGCTAAAGTGGGCACATCACTAGAAGAAGCCGAGCAAATTCTCCATAAGCATCGAATCGAAAAGTTACCACTCGTTGATGAGAACGGTGTTTTAAAAGGATTGATTACAACAAAGGATATTGAAAAAGTGGAACAATATCCACATGCTGCCAAAGACCCATTTGGTCGTCTGCTTGTCGCAGCGGCTGTTGGTGTCACAAAAGATGCTTCGGTTCGTGCGAAGTTTCTTGTGGATGCTGGTGTGGATGCATTGGTCGTCGATACAGCACATGGTCATTCAGAAGGGGTTCTTGTTAAAGTACGTGAACTTCGTGATGAGTATCCGAACTTGCCAATCATCGCTGGAAACGTGGCAACGGCTGAAGCGACACGTGATTTGATCGAAGCCGGTGCATCGGTCATCAAAGTGGGTATTGGACCAGGGTCGATTTGTACGACACGTGTCGTTGCTGGAGTAGGTGTTCCACAAATCACAGCGGTCTTTGATTGTGCGACAGAAGCTCGTAAACATGGTATCTCGATCATTGCAGATGGTGGAATCAAGTATTCCGGTGACATCGTCAAGGCACTTGCAGCAGGAGGACATGCTGTCATGTTAGGTAGCCTCCTCGCAGGTGTGGAAGAAAGCCCGGGAGAAATGGAAATTTATCAAGGGCGTCAGTTCAAGACGTATCGTGGTATGGGATCGGAAGCCTCGATGAAACGAGGAAGTCAGGATCGTTATTTCCAAGAAGCGGATAAGAAGTTCGTTCCAGAAGGAATTGAAGGTCGTGTCGCGTATCGTGGGAAACTAGGAGACTCTGTCTATCAACTCGTCGGAGGGATTCGTTCAGGTATGGGGTATTGTGGTTCTGCTTCACTCGAAGAGTTACGTGAAGAAACACAGTTCATCCGTATGACGGGAGCCGGCTTACAAGAGAGTCATCCCCACGATATTCAAATCACAAAAGAAGCATCCAACTATACACGTCAATAATTCAAAACCCTGTCGACCAAAATTGGTCACAGGGTTTTTTTGTGGATAAGGTTGTGGATAACCTTATCGCAACTGCCACGCAGCAACGAGTTCAGCCAGTCCGCGTTCTAACGACTGTTCGGTCAAGCTTGCAAATCCTAAGACGATCTGTGGATAGGTTGTGGATAACGGTAATTGGGCATAATCGGATAAACCATAGACTCGGATGGATGCGTCCTTCGCACGTTGGAGTAACTCTTGTTCGCTCATCCCGTTCGAGACGGAAACGACGACGTGAAGTCCCGCACTTTCACCGGTTAATCGCAAAAACGGAATATCCCGTAACGAGTGGACAACAACATCAAGTTTACGGCGATAGATTTTTCGCATCCGATTTAAATGTTTCTCAAAGTCGCCTTCTTTCATGAAACGGGTCAGAATCGTCTGATCAAACCGCGATACGCTGCACGTATAATAAGGAAATTCCGTCTGATACCGTTCTAAGAGAAGACGGGGTAAAACCATGTATCCAATCCGCAAAGAAGGCATTAACGATTTCGAAAACGTGCTGACATAAATCACCCGCTCGCTGTCCATGCTATGCAAAGAGGGAATTGATTTTCCGCTATATCGAAATTCACTATCATAGTCATCCTCAATGATATAGCGTGTATCGGATTCAGACGCCCAGTTGAGTAATTGACGGCGTCGGTTAACCGATAAAATACTGCCGGAAGGAAATTGATGGGCCGGTGTCACGTACATGATATCAGCGTTACTCTCAACAAGTGCCCGGATCGTCAAGCCATTTTGGTCGACAGGAATCGGTAGGGTTATCCGTTCATGACTTTCAAGAATCAGTCGAGTCGCATGATACCCCGGATCTTCAATACCGTATGTGGTCCCTTTTCCTAATAAGAAGATGATTTGAGGCAATAACTGTTCCACACCCGATCCAATGATGATTTGTTCTGGAGAACAGACGACACCACGCGAATGATAGAGATAGGTCGCAATTTCAATGCGTAACGATAAGTCACCTTGAGGATGTCCGAGCGATACTAACGATTGATGCTGTTCATCAATGACATCCTTGGCGTGTTTTCGCCAACGGGAGAAGGGAAACGATGAACCATCGATTTTACTTGGATGGAAATCGTACCGCATGACGGGTTGCTCGCTCACACGTTGGCTCGTCATCAAGGGTGCCGTTTTGACATAAGCCAGTTCTTCGTATGCCAAAACAAAGTAACCTTTTCGTGAAATCGATTCGACGTATCCTTCGGCAACGAGTTGTTGATAAGCGAGTTCAATCGTCGTTTGACTGAGATTCAAAAACTGACCGAGCTTTCGTTTGGATGGTAATTTTGTCCCGTAAGCAAGACGTCCTTCGATGATTTCCTGACGGATTTGTTGATAGAGCTGTTCATACAACGGACGATGACCGTCGCGGACCAACTCAAACGATAACATGTCCATGATGTATCCCCTTTTTAACTGACCTTGTCAATTCATCATAAACTGATACTTTTAAAATAGTCAACCGAGAATATACTAAGAAGTATCACCGGTTAAAACCAACATACTTTTTAAGGGGGAATTACACATGATGGAACGACAACAAGGATCAGATCGTGTAAAGCGGGGAATGGCAGAAATGCAGAAGGGTGGCGTCATCATGGATGTCGTCAACGCGGAACAAGCTAAAATCGCAGAGGCTGCTGGCGCCGTC
Source organism: Exiguobacterium sp. s128 (assembly GCF_018618815.1). Lineage (NCBI taxonomy): Bacteria > Bacillati > Bacillota > Bacilli > Caryophanales > Exiguobacterium > Exiguobacterium sp. s128. The sequence goes on from NZ_JACSMT010000057.1 coordinate 3,399, forward strand.
GCTGTCATGGCGCTCGAACGGGTGCCATCCGATATTCGCCGGGATGGCGGAGTGGCACGGATGGCAGATCCTCGCATCACGGAAGAGGTCTTACATGCAGTATCGATTCCAGTCATGGCGAAATGCCGAATCGGACATATCGTCGAAGCCCGGATTCTTGAATCCTTAGGGGCAGATTTCATTGATGAAAGTGAAGTGCTGACACCAGCCGATGAAGAATACCATCTGTTGAAATCAACGTTTACCGTTCCTTTTGTCTGTGGAGCCCGCGATTTAGGGGAAGCGGCACGACGGATTGCAGAAGGTGCTGCGATGATCCGAACGAAAGGGGAACCTGGCACGGGAAACGTTGTCGAAGCCGTCCGCCATATGCGAAAGATCCAAAGTCAATTGAATCAGATTTTGCATACACAGCCAGATGAGCTGATGACACGAGCGAAAGAGTGGGGAGCGCCTTACGAAGTCTTGCAACAGATTCAAGCAGCCGGTCGCCTTCCTGTCGTCAATTTTGCAGCAGGTGGAATTGCGACACCTGCTGACGCAGCATTAATGATGCACCTCGGAGCAGACGGTGTCTTCGTCGGTTCAGGTATCTTTAAATCGGAGCATCCGGAACGTGTTGCGAAAGCAATCGTCGAAGCCGTTACCTATAAGGATGATTTCGAACGGATCGCTTATTTATCGAAGGGGCTCGGGACAGCGATGAAAGGCATCGACGTCACATCGATGCCATTCGAGGAACGGATGGCACCACGCGGATGGTGATCGGTATATTAGGTGTCCAAGGTGCTGTTCGGGAGCATCAAGAAATGCTTCAGGCACTCGACGTCGACACGGTCATCGTCAAGTCGGCAACTGATCTAGAAACAATCGACGGTTTAGTTTTGCCAGGTGGTGAGTCGACGACGATGCGACGATTGATTGATCGATACGATCTGTTTGACCTCTTATGCGAAAAAGTTGGGACGTTACCGATGTTCGGGACATGTGCCGGGATGATCTTACTGGCGACCGAACTAAGTCAAGGTACGGCTCATCTCAAAGGGATTCCAATGACGGTAAGACGAAATGCTTTTGGCCGCCAAGTCGATAGTTTTGAAACACGGCTTCCAATCGAAAGGATCGGGAGCGATATCGAAGCGGTTTTCATTCGTGCTCCTTATGTGGAACGAATTGGAGAGGGTGTTCGGGTACTGGCAACAGTCTCGGATGCAGTTGTCGCCGTTGAAACGGATTTGCACCTGGCCTGCTCCTTCCATCCTGAACTGACGACAGATACACGGCTTCACCGTTATTTCATTCAAAAAATCAAACAGCGTCAAACTATTTCTGTATGAGAAGAACCCTAAGAGGAACCGACAGTTTTTCAACTGTCGGTTCCTTTTTTTGTGCTACACTAAAAAGACATAACATCAGTTGAAGGAGAGGACCGATGAAACGTTTTTTCACACTCTTCTTGAGTGCCCTGCTACTGACGACAAGTTTGTTTCCTGTGACAAGCTATGCCGATACTCCGGCAATCAAGGCAGAATCCTACATAATGGTTGACGCCGTGACAGGGAAGGTTTTATTAGCGGAAGAAGCCGATTTGTCGTTACCTCCGGCTTCAATGACAAAGTTGATGACACTTTATTTAGTCCGTCAACAGATTGAACAAAAAAAATTATCGTGGAGTCAGACTGTCAAACCAAGTGCCAGAGTATTGAAACTGGCAGAAACGGAAGGGATTGCCCGTCTTCCGGTAAAAAAGACCTCGTATACGATTCGTGAACTCTATGACGCCGCCTTCATTAAATCGGCCAATGATGCCGCCGTTTTGCTGGCAGAAGTCGTCAGCGGAACGGAAAAGAAGTTTGTCGAACAGATGAATGCGACTGCCCGGTCGCTCGGGATGAAAGATACCGAGTATGCCAATGCCTCCGGATTAGACGCTGTCGATGCGACGTTACCCGGAGCGAATCTGATGACGGCGATGGATATCGCACTTTTGATCATCCGCTACATTCAAGCATATCCTGACGTACTGGATGTCACCAAACGTTCTACGATGATAATCAACGGGACGAAAATCGAGAATTCGAATAAGATGTTGGCACGCCAACCATATGCCTATACGGGCATGCGTGGTATGAAAACAGGGACGACGGATCTTGCCGGTTACTGTTTTGCAAGTGTCGCGACACGAGGGAATTTGACACTGGTGTCGGTCGTGATGCGCACGACATCGGACAAAGCTCGTTTTACAGAAACAAAAAAATTACTCGATTACGGTTTTTCCTCTTTTGAACCGCTGACGTATTACGGAAAAGGGGAATCCATCAAACGTGTGTTACCAATCAAAGGGGCAGAACGATTGAACCATGATGTCGTGACAGAAACGTCGTTATACGTCACGGTTTCGAAAAAGCAGGCAGGACAACATCCACCGGTCTTTCATTTCTCGAAAACAGATGCGCCAGTCAAACAGGGAGAAGCGATTGGTACGGTTCAGGTTGAAGATACTGGATTGTATCTACCAGGTTTTACTGTACCGCAGACCGTTTTATACAGTGCTGAGAAAATCGAGTTAGCGAGTTTTCAGACCCGGTTATTCCGTGCGATATCTGCTTGGTCTGAAAAAATAAGCCAAGCGATTCATAAACCAACCCTTGTCAATCTTAAAGGAGATAGTGTAAAGTAAAGCTAATCTCATACATGATGTCATGAACGGACCAAGTAAAGGTGTTTATTCTGTTAAGAGAGCTAGTGGATGGTGCGAACTAGTCAGAAGGATACTTCGAATCGAGCCGGATCACACACCTTGCGAACAAGGTGCGGGTACGCCCGTTATCGCGTCTTTAGAGTTGGCTAGTGAAACTAGCAATGAGGGTGGCAACGCGGATCCAAGGTGATTCGTCCCTCTTCGGTTTTTGAACCGGAGAGGGATGGATTGCCTTTTTTTATTGAAAAAAAGGAGGAAGAAACATGATTGATATTAAACGGTTACGTCAGGATTTTGATGCGATTCAAGAAAAGCTCGCCCACCGAGGTGAAGATTTGACGGACATGAATCGTTTTATCCCACTCGATGAAAAGCGCCGGGAACTGATTGCAAAAACAGAAGTCCTCAAAGCCGAACGGAATGAGGCGACGAAAAAAATCGCAGAACTCAAACGGAACAAAGAAAACGCAGATGAGGCCATCGCTGCGATGCGTCAAGTCGGGGAAGAAGTCAAGGCGCTCGATGACGAGTTACGCGAAGTCGAAGCAACACTTAACTTGTTATTGCTAGGTATTCCGAACATTCCCCATGACAGCGTTCCGATTGGTTCTTCGGAAGATGATAATGTCGTCATTCGGGAAGTCGGTGAAAAACCAGCCTTTGATTTTGAAGCGGTTCCCCATTGGGATTTGATGGAGCAATTGAAAATCGTTGACGTCGAACGGGCAGGGAAAGTGACGGGAAGCCGGTTTGTGTTCTATCGTGGAGCCGGTGCTCGCCTCGAACGCGCATTGATCAACTTCATGATGGATCTCCATCAAGATAAAAATGGGTATACGGAAATCTTGCCGCCACTCATGGTCAACCGGGATTCTATGACAGGAACCGGACAACTTCCGAAATTCGAAGAGGATGCGTTCAAAGTCGAAGACACGAACTACTTCCTCGTTCCGACAGCAGAAGTACCGGTCACGAACATGCACCGGGAAGAAATTTTGTCAGCCGACCAGTTACCGATTGGTTATGCCGCATACAGCCAATGTTTCCGCTCTGAAGCAGGTTCTGCCGGTCGTGATACACGTGGCTTGATCCGTCAACACCAATTCAATAAAGTGGAACTTGTTCGTTTCGTCAAACCAGAAGAATCATACGAACAGCTTGAGTTATTGACAGGGCAAGCAGAAGACGTCTTGAAATTACTTAAACTGCCTTATCAAGTGCTCAGCATGTGTACAGCGGATCTTGGTTTCACGGCAGCGAAGAAATATGACATCGAAGTGTGGATGCCAAGTCAAGGCGTCTATCGTGAAATTTCTTCTTGTTCAAACTTTGAAGATTTCCAGGCACGTCGGGCACAAATTCGTTTCCGCCGGGAAGCGAACGGAAAACCAGAATTCGTTCATACGTTAAACGGATCTGCCTTAGCCGTTGGTCGGACAGTCGCAGCAATCCTTGAGAATTACCAGCAAGCGGATGGGTCAGTTGTTATTCCAGAAGTACTTCGTCCATACATGGGTGGACTTGAAGTCATTCAAGCATAAGTCAGGGAGGGGAGATTTTCCCCTTCTAATTTTTAAAAAAGTTTTTTTAGAAAAAGACTTTACACAATAAAACCAAGATGCTATCATAGTTTATGTCAGGAAGGCGCTTGTGCAACACAACGCTCGATTATAAGTATGGAGGCGTACTCAAGTGGTTTAAGAGAACGGTCTTGAAAACCGTCAGGCGGCGAAAGCCGTGCGTGGGTTCGAATCCCACCGCCTCTTCCATTTATTTTTTTTTATCTGAAAACTACATTTAACTTGGAGGCGTACTCAAGTGGTTTAAGAGAACGGTCTTGAAAACCGTCAGGCGGCGAAAGCCGTGCGTGGGTTCGAATCCCACCGCCTCTTCCATTTCTTTTTTTTTACCTAAAATTACATTTAATATGGAGTCGTACCCAAGCCCGGCTGAAGGGGACGGACTCGAAATCCGTTAGGGGTCGTAAGGCCCGCGTGGGTTCGAATCCCACCGACTCCGCTTATATATAAGCATCTCACGTTTTTTGTGAGATGCTTTTTTGTTGCTTCAAGGGAGAGGGGCGTGCTATGTTTTCCTACATCTCAAATAGCAGAAGGAGAACTTATCATGACGATTACAAAACAAACCTTACTCACCCACTATCAAGAAACGATTGACTTCGTTCGTGAGCTTGACCACATACCGGAAGAAACATGGCGGACACCCTACGCTGAAGGGAAATGGACGGTCGCTGAGATCGTTGGACACTTATCACCGTGGGATCGCTTCATCGTCGCGGAACGTTTACCGTATGTACTAGCGAATGAATCGTTCGAGGTGACACCGGACAGTCAGGCGGTCAATGAAGAAGCGGCAAAAATGAGCCGGGAACAGCAACGGATTTTAACGATTGATGAATTTTTAGTCAGCCGCGATCGCTTGCGTGTTGCCGTCGACTTGATTCCGGAAGACCGTTTGACGGATACGTTTACGTCGAAAGGCAAAACGATTTCACTTCTTGATTTTTTAGGGGCAATGATGCAACACGACCTTCATCATCAAGCACAAATTGAACAAGTCACCGCTTGACAACAAAAGCCCGTTGACGGATTCGTCAACGGGCTTTTGTATTAGCGGATCTTCGCAATCCGTGCAACTTCAAGTTGCTTGTCGATTTTTGATAAAATCCGTTCAATTGATTCCGGTTCGTTTAACAGATCGTACTCATCGATCGACAAACGGAGGACAGGACAGATCGTAAAGTTGTTGATCCAGTTTGTATACCGCTCATACATCTCTTCCCAATACTCGATTGGTGTCTGTTGCTCCATCTCACGTCCACGGAGACGAATGCGCTCCAAGACCTGTTCGAATGAACCTTCGAGATAAATCAACAAATCCGGATGCGGGAAAAACGGCGTCATGACCATCGCGTCAAACAGACTTGAGTAGGTCTCATAGTCTGTTGGTGACATCGTTCCTTTTTCGAAGTGCATCTTCGCGAAAATGCCTGTATCTTCGTAAATCGAACGGTCTTGAATGAAACCCCCACCGTATTGGAAGATTTTCTTTTGTTCCTTAAACCGTTCTGCCAAGAAGTAGATCTGCAAGTGGAAGCTCCACCGCTCGAAATCATGGTAGAATTTATCGAGATAAGGGTTTGTATCGACTTTTTCAAGAGATGTCCGGAAACCAAGTGAGTCTGCTAGACCGTTCGTGATCGTCGATTTACCGATACCGACCATTCCACCAATCGTGATGACGGCATCTGCCGGGATGTTATACTTTTCGCGTAACTTCGAGTTCATGCGTGGTTCGCTCCTTCATATAATTCATTGCGGATCTTTGTCAGGACGTAATCTAAATCTTCCGGACGTTTGACGAAGTCGAGTTCATCTCCGTTAAATCGAATGACTTTTACTTCTGGATGTTTTAACTGATAGTCTGTGACGAACGTTTCGTAGTCAGCTGCGAGTTGTTCGAGATAGGCACGTGACATGTTTTCTTCAATCTCACGCCCTCGCAACGCAACACGTTTCATCAACGTATCGATGCTCGCATCTAGATAGATGACGGCATCCGGTTTTGGCATATCCGTCGTCAGGATTGAATAAATTTGTTCGTATTTATCAATATGTTCGACTTTTAGAGAACGATGGGCAAAAATGAGATTTTTAAAGATATGATAATCAGCGACGACAGAGCGTTGCTTGCTAAGATAGTGACGGTCGATGTCATCGAGTTGCTTAAAGCGATTACACAAGAAGAACATTTCCGTTTGGAAACTCCATTCTTCGATGTCTTCATAGAACTTTCCAAGAAAGGGATTTTCTTCGACGATTTCGCGTAACATAGAAAATGAGAAATGGTGACTGATGGCGTTTGCAAGTGAAGTTTTGCCAACACCAATTGGTCCTTCAACCGTTATGAACATATTCAATTACCCTCCGTTCAGCAAAGTGCAATTTATATTTTAGCACAAAGAAGCGGCACCTGCCGAAGTTTCAAGGAGAGAATTTTTGTAAAGATAGGAAGTGTGAAGATGGAACGGCATGAATACTATATGCGTCTTGCAATGCAGGAGGCAAAAAAAGCGGAAGCAATCGGTGAAGTTCCGATTGGTTGCGTCATCGTCAAAGGAGACGAGGTCATTGCTTCCGGTTACAACCACCGTGAAACGAATCATCAAGCGACGGCTCATGCAGAATTATTGGCGATTGAAGCAGCATGCGAGAAGCTCGCCAACTGGCGTCTGGAAGGGTGTGAGCTTTACGTAACACTCGAACCATGTCCGATGTGTGCCGGAGCTATCATGCTGTCGCGGATTGAACATGTCATCTTTGGTGCGGTCGATCCTAAAGGAGGATGCTGTGGAACATTGATGAATCTTGTGCAGGATGATCGATTCAACCATGTCTCACAGTTGACCGGTGGTATCCTTGAACAGGAGTGTGGTGAGATGCTGACCTCGTTTTTCCGGGAGCTCCGGGCGAAAAAGAAACAACAGAAACGGGCAATGGGTTGCAACGCAACGAATGAAACAGTATAATGAAAAAGCACTCGAAACAAGTGCCACTAAAATACGATAAACCATTTGCCGTGCTAGGTGGGGATGTAGCGGTTCCCTGTCACTCGCAATCCGCTATAGCGAGACTGAATTCCATATCGAGGGATAGGATTGGTGTGGTCTGCCTTACGTAAGTAGCGTTGACGTCTGAGTCCTGCGCAACAGATACCCATGAACCAGGTCAGGTCCGGAAGGAAGCAGCCTTAAGTGGTGCTCTCTGTGTGCCGCGGGAGTGCTTGGACTGAGCAGGCTGCGTGAGTAACGCATGTTGAACCTATTTCAGAATATGGTGCGCGGCAGTTTAATTTTAGATAACAAGTCTACAGCCGGTTCCGGTTGTAGACTTTTTTAGGTAGAATAGAGTCAGGATCATAAAAAAAGGAGGCGCAAATTTGGCCTATCAAGCATTATATCGTGTGTACCGGCCGCAACGTTTTGATGAAGTCGTGGGACAAGCTCATATCACCCGGACGATTCAAAACGCCTTGATGGAACAACGGATGTCGCATGCCTATCTGTTTTCCGGACCACGTGGGACGGGGAAAACGAGCCTGGCAAAAATCATTGCCAAGGCAATCAACTGTGAACAAGCACCTGTAAATGAACCATGTAACGAGTGCCCGACGTGTCGAGCGATTACGGAAGGTTCAAGTCCGGACGTCTTTGAGATTGACGCGGCATCGAATAACGGTGTCGATGAGATTCGAGAGATCCGGGACAAGGTCAAATATCCACCGTCCGAAGCAGCCTACAAAGTGTACATCATCGATGAAGTGCATATGTTATCGACCGGTGCTTTTAACGCTTTACTAAAGACGTTAGAAGAGCCGCCTGCCCATGCGATCTTCATCTTGGCGACGACAGAACCGCATAAGATACCGGCGACGATCATTTCGCGCTGTCAACGTTTTGACGTCAAGCGTCATGAAGTTGATCAATTGATGGAACGGATGCAGTACATCTTATCGGATCAAACGATTGGTTATACCGAAACGGCGTTACGCTTAATTGCTAGGGCCGCGGATGGTGGGATGCGGGATGCGTTAAGTTTACTGGATCAAGCCGTCGCTTTTTCGAATGGTGATCTAACGGATGCGGCTGTACTCGAAGTGACGGGCGCAGTGGAGGACGAGGCATTGCTTGCTGTCGCAAACGCCTTACAGGCACATCAAGTCGATCAACTTCTACAAACACTTGAAAAAATGCAACGGGCCGGGAAAGATTTAAAACGATTTGTGGAAGATTTGGTATTCTTCTACCGGGATACGCTGTTACTCAAAACGTCACCGACGGCAGTTGACCTCCTAGAGCGAGCCCGTCCGACGGAAGCATTTAAAACATTTGTCGAGACGATTGAGACGGAAACGTGTTTCCACATCATCGAACAGCTGCATGATTGTCAGCAACAGATGCGTTTAACGAACCATCCACGTGTTCTAGTTGAAATTGCCTTCATTCAGATTGCTGAACAGGGGCGAACGACAGGACAAATCGTTCAGACCTTACAACAAGAAGTCCGGGAACTAAAAGAACAGATGCATCAATTGAAAGTATCGGGTGTACCTGCTGCTGAAAATACACCTGCTCAACCGGTCAAACGAAAGCAGGCACGACCGACTGTCCGGATTGCCAAGGAACGGATCAGACAAATGTTGAGCCGAGCGGAAAAGGCGCAGCTTCTTGAAATTCAGGAACGTTGGGATGCCATTTTGAAATTAATCTTGAAGCAGGACGGACCGATCTATTCCTTAGTCCACGAAAGTAAACCGGTTTTATGTTCAGGGGATACGTTGTTGATTGAATTCGATAACGGTAAAGGGTGGCATTTTGAACAGGTCATGACGAATGAGCGGACACGTTTCGTCATCGAAGAAGCCTTGTTTGAAGTCTGTGGCGTCAAACGTCAAATTCTTGCGATTCTCGATAATGACTGGAAAGAACTAAAAGCAGAGTTTGTTGCGAAACGAAATAGTAGTAATATAGAAGAGAAAGAAGTAGCCGTCGAATCGGAAGAAGATCGGCTGTTGTCCGAGACGCTCGGACGATTTGGTGATATCGTAGAATTTGAAGACTAATCTTACTTGAGGAGGAACAATTATGCGCGGTATGGGAAACATGAACAACATGATGAAACAAATGCAAAAGATGCAAAAAGATATGGCGAAAGCTCAAGAAGAGTTAAAGGATTTGACGGTTACGGGAACAGCTGGAGGCGAAATGGTCTCAGTCGTAGCTGACGGACACAAAAATATCATCGATGTCATCATCAAAGAAGAAGTCGTGGATCCAGATGATGTTGAAATGATTCAGGACTTGGTTCTTGCTGCGACGAACGATGCCTTGAAGAAAGTGGATGAACTCGTTTCAAGTAAGATGGGTAAATTTACACAAGGGATGAACATGCCGGGAATGTTTTAAACTGTAGGGGGAAATGAATTGCAATATCCTGAAGCAATCAGCCGTTTGATTGAAAGTTTCACGAAGTTACCAGGGATTGGTCCGAAAACGGCTGTTCGTCTTGCCTTCCATGTCTTAGATATGGAAGAAGACGATGTGTTGATGTTCGGAAAAGCACTGGTGAGTGCGAAACGAGATATTTCTTATTGTAGTATCTGTGGAAACATCACAGATAAAGATCCCTGTTACGTCTGTTCCGACAAACACCGTAATCGGACAATTGTTTGTGTCGTTCAAGATTCACGTGATGTCATCGCAATGGAAAAAATGCGTGATTATCAAGGGTTGTATCATGTCCTACATGGAGCAATCAGTCCAATGGAAGGAATCGGACCGGAAGACATCAATGTGTCGAGCTTATTGACACGTCTCCAAGCGGACGAAGAGATTACAGAGATCATATTGGCGACGAACCCGAATATCGAAGGGGAAGCGACTGCGATGTATCTTTCTCGATTATTGAAACCAACGGGCATTCGCGTCACTCGGATTGCACATGGTCTTCCTGTTGGTGGCGATCTAGAGTATGCGGACGAAGTCACGTTGTCTCGTGCTATGGAGGGAAGACGGGAGTTATGAGCTGGTTTCGAAAAAAAATCCGAAACGAATATGATGAACGTTTTCTTCGGGAACTGTCTCAAGCAAAAGAGAACTATCTTATGAAACGTCATTTGCTTGAAATCAGTTATGATGATCATGGTGAGCTCGAAGCTCAAATGAAACTGGCTGAATCTCTATATTACTTCTATATCAGAGAAGCGAAAAAAAGACGTGTCTCATTAACGACTTTACGATCATAAAGAAACCGAAGAGGCGATCGCCTTTATTTCTAGGCGATCGCCTCTTTTTATTCTTTTTGAAATTATTTTAGTAAAAGAGTTGTCAAGATGTAACTATCGTGGTATATTAATTCTTGTCCTTAAGAGGACGAGCGCACTGCGGGAAACAAGAAAAAAACTTCTTTTGAAAAGTTGTTGACTTATTGTTTCAGACTTGGTATTCTAATTGAGTCGCCAAAACAGGCGCGGACGAACTTTGAAAACTGAACGATGAGGCAAAAAACGTATCTTCGGATACAAACAATGAATGAAGCGCAAGCTTCGTCAACGTGACTTCGGTCACAACAACGAGCAAGTCAAACACTTTATGGAGAGTTTGATCCTGGCTCAGGACGAACGCTGGCGGCGTGCCTAATACATGCAAG
>NZ_JACSMT010000058.1:0-13591 GCF_018618815.1 Exiguobacterium sp. s128
GATACCGGGGTTTTCGCTTTTTTTCTATGTTCGATTTAAAATCCGATGGATTTTATGTGTCAACCACACCTTATGGTGATGAGCCAAAATATAACATATTATTAAAAAATGGGAATGGAATTTTAAAAATAACAATAGGAAATATAAACAGGTAAGTAAGACAAAGTTAATAAATAAATGTCAAAAATAAAAAAGCATCTTCTAATAAAATACTCTATAATCAAATTATCACTAAAATTTGGAATTTCAGAATTGAGGAAGAATTGACATGAACAAAGCAGTAAAACTCATCATGACAGGTGTACTTAGTCTCTCATTGATCAGTGTGACATCAGCTGAAAGTCACGCGGCGACGAAAGCCAAGGCATTCAAAAACTGTACGGAGATGCAGAAAACGTACAAGGGTGGAGTTTCGAAGAAGGCGGGACTCAAAAACCGGACCGGCTACGACAAAAACGGCAAAGCCATCTACAAAGAGACAAAATACAAAGCTTATGTCAGCTTAGCGACGTATAACCTTAATACAAAAAGTGACCGTGACAAAGACGGCATCGCCTGCGAACGTTAAAAAAAGACCCGCTTCCGATTTTTCGGAAAGCGGGTCTTCGTCTGTTTAGTTGAAGTTTTTCTTGAGGAAGTCTGTGACTTCGTCCGGTGTTTTTGCGTTGGCACTGTGCAAGTGACCCAGTTTCTCGTTGTTTTGGAAGACGAGCAGGCTTGGAATCCCCATGACGACGTTGTCCGATGCGATTTCCGGGAATTCATCTTTGTCGATCGTATAGATCGGCAGTTCGCTGAATTGTGCTTCGACGTCCGGCATGAAGTAGTCCATCCGTTTGCAGTCCGGGCACCAGTCGGCTTCGAACTTGATGATGACCGGTGTGTCGCTTGCGATCAATTCTTTAAACGTATCTTCACTTTTAATGTAGTTACTCATGTGTTAGTTCCCCCTGTTAATGTGTGTAGTTTCAGTGTACTGATTCCAAGGGCAAGATGCACGAATTATGATTGAAGGATATCCAGTTTCTGCAAAAATGTTGTAGAGTGAAACAGCGTTCAGTATGCGCAAATTGCACAAGAAGCACCATGCAACAACAAAAGATGAATTGCCCTCAGGAAAAACTATTGGTCTTTTATTAATTAACTAGTTTTAAGCAAAATGATTTCTATAGACCCACTTGATTTCAACCTGTTACGATGAGGTTTGCTAATCGACAGAGCGAGTGGGGGCGACAAAAATGGATCAACAAAAATATGATAATTTAAAGCTTGGTGAGCGTGGTGCGATTATTAGCATCATTGCCTATATTGTGTTATCAATTGTTAAATTAATTGTCGGCTACACGGCGGATTCAGCGGCTTTACGAGCGGATGGTTTGAACAATACGACAGACATCATTGCATCGATTGCCGTCTTAATCGGATTACGGATCTCAAGACGTCCGGCAGACGATGATCATAAATACGGGCACTGGAAAAGTGAGACGATTGCTTCGATGGTCGCTTCCTTCATTATGATGGCAGTTGGTCTCCAAGTATTGATTGATACGATCTCGACGTTATTCGAAGGCAAACAGGAGTCGCCTGACATCGTCGCGGCCTATGTCGGGATTGGTTCTGCCATCGTGATGTACTTCGTCTACCGTTACAACCGGAACCTGTCACGGAAAATTGACAGCAAGGCGGTCATGGCGGCCGCTAAGGATAACTTGTCCGATGCCTGGGTCAGTATCGGGACGACAGTCGGAATCGTCGGTTCCCAGTTCGGGATGCCGTGGCTCGATATCGTGACGGCGATCATCGTCGGGTTCTTGATCTGTAAGACCGCGTGGGATATCTTCTCGGAAGCGTCTCATGAACTGTCGGACGGCTTTGATGAACACAAACTCAAAATGTATGAAGATGTGATTTATGATCTTGACGGCGTCAAAGGGATTAAATCGATCAAAGGCCGAAATTACGGCAACAATGAAGTCGTCGATGTCGTGATTCTCGTCAATTCGCAACTGAATGTCCATCAAGCGCACGATATCGCGACGAAGGTCGAGGATACGTTGACCGATGAGTACGGCGTCTACGACATTCATGTCCATGTCGAGCCGGAATGAAGCAGATAAAAAGAACGATCGTCTTCTGACGATCGTTCTTTTTTAATTCAGGGGTTTATATCCCATCACTGCAACAGTATGGAATTGTCTTGAAACAGGACCTTCGACAAAGATAACATCGGAAAATCCATGTTTTTTTGCCGCAGGAAGGAGTTCGACCTGGACTAAGTCTCTCACACCGGTCCAAATGACATCATTTTTACTGTCACAGAACGTGATGACAAAATGACCGCCCGGTTTTAAGGCATGGTAGAGAGTTGCTAAGGTACCGGAGATGTTTTCCCAAAAATAGAGCGTGTGTATAGTAAATACTTTGTCGAACTGCTCGTTTGGAAAAGCTAATTTGTTTAGGTCGCCGTATACGATATTGACTTGATTCGACCGAATGGCCTGTTTATTTCTGATTTGTGCGGAACGAATCATGGTTGAAGAAGAATCGACACCAACAATCTGTTTCGCTAATGATTGATGGACAAGTCGTTCGATGGCATAACCTGCCCCGCAGCCGAGTTCTAGAATGGTGTCCTCTTTTTGGACGTTCAGCAGATTTACGGTCCACTCAGTCTCCGGTTGATGTTGCCTCACCATTTTTTCCCCGATGTATGTGCCAAACCGTCCTGTAGGATGTGCATATTGCTGATCAATGAAACGTTTAATGGTTGCAATGATGGTGATCCGCTCCTTCCGTTTAAAAATTCCGTTCGATCGTTAATGCCAGTGCGCCAACTTGTTTCTCTGATTCTCTTGAGTATATCGTATAGGTTGCCTTTCACAAGTCATGGACTTGGACAGCTTGTTGCTTTTGATCATTCAAGCGGATTTCGACCACTTTTTTTGACAACGATTGACTGAAAAGGTTCTTCATATAATCCCATCCTATGTAGCAACTCAGTTTCTCCTTCCTGACAATTCCCTTGATTTTGAAGATACTTCATGATACTTGAAACGACCAATCGCTCGATGATGAATATGTGCATTTTCACATTGTTTATTGATTGACATTGGGAATTAATCGGCGTAATTTAATTTATATAGATAATCGTTCGATATGGAACGATTCAAAATGGAACATGGAGGTGGAAGGATGGAAACGGAACAACGTGAGCCGGTCCGTTCGACGGCAATGATGCAATCTTTTTGGAATGTCCAGCGGCATCTCGTTCGGGCAGCCCATCAGACGGCACAGGAAAATGGACTGAGTTTACCGCAATTTCACAGCTTGATGACGATTGCGCCAAGAAGCCCGATTACCCAAAAGGAACTTGCCGCACATACGCATTTACCGAAAAGTACGCTCAGTCAATCGATTGAAGGGCTTGTTCAATCAGGCTGGGTGATCCGGGAAACGAATCCGGACAACCGGCGCGAGGTCGTCTTGAATTTAAGTGATCACGGACGGCAGTTCGTCGATGCGATCAAGCGGCAGGAGGCGGGGATGCAACAACGGCTCGAACAGGTCCTCGATCAGATTGACCCGGCTGCCTTTGAACAGATGCTCAAGACGCACGAACAAATTGCAGACGGATTAAAAGACATCTTGTCACCAGGAAACGGAGGCTGTGCAGATGATTAAGTTACTCAAAAATCTGACGACCTATAAATGGGCCGTCTTCGCCGTCTTGATTCTCGTCTTCGCCCAATCGATGTCCGATTTGTATTTACCGACCTTGATGGCGGACATCATCGATAACGGTGTTGTGACGGGCGATACGGCGTACATTTGGAAAATCGGAGCGGTCATGCTGGGGATTACCGGGCTCGGTGCACTCGCCGCGATTACTGCCAGCTATTATTCCTCAAAGGCGGCGATGGGACTTGGGCGCGACATCCGCCGGAAAGTCTTTAACCACGTCGAACGGTTTACGTTACAAGAGTTTGATCAAGTCGGAACGGCGTCTTTGATTACCCGGACGACGAACGATATCACGCAAGTCCAGCAAGTCGTCATCATGATGTTGCGTATGGTCGTCAGTGCGCCGATCATGTTCGTCGGGGGTTTGATCATGGCCGTCTCGAAAGACGCCAAACTGTCACTCGTCATCGTCGCCGCGATGCCAGTTTTGGTCGTATCGATCTTGTTGATCCTCTGGAAAGGGGTTCCGCTGTTCGGACAAGTCCAAAAACGACTCGACCGCTTGAATTTGGTTTTACGGGAAAATCTGACCGGGATTCGTGTCATCCGGGCTTTTAATCGTGAATCGGAAGAAAAGGTTCGGTTAACGAAAGCGAATGCCGACTTGACGGACGTCTCGATCAAAGTCAATAAAATCATGGCCTTTTTGATGCCGGTCATGATGCTTGTGATGAACTTGACGGTTGTTGGTGTCATTTGGTTCGGTGGAATCCGGATCAACAACGGCGGGATGCAGATCGGGGATTTGATGGCGTTCATTCAATATGTCATGCAAATCATGTTTGCCCTCGTCATGGCATCGGTCATGTTCGTCATGATTCCCCGTGCTGCCGTCTCGGCGAAACGGATCAATGAAGTGTTGGAGATGGAACCGACGATGGTCGATGCCGGAACAGCTTCTGCCGACCGCGAACGTGGAACCCTTGTCTTTGATCATGTGACGTTCAGTTATCCGGGCGCGGAAGCTCCGGTCTTATCCGATATCAGTTTTACGGCTCGACCGGGTGAAACGACGGCCGTGATTGGCGGAACCGGCTCCGGGAAATCGACGCTCGTCAACTTGATTCCCCGGTTTTATGACGTGACGAACGGCAGTATTCAAGTCAACGGTGTCGACAGCCAGGCTGTCCCGCAAGAGGAATTACGCTCAAAGATCGGCTTTGTGCCGCAAAAAGCGCTGTTGTTCACGGGAACGATCGCGGACAACATCCGCTTCGGGAAAGAGGATGCGACGGACGAAGAAATTCGACATGCAGCGCGTGTCGCCCAAGCGACGGATTTCATTGAACGGATGCCAAATCAGTATGACTCGATCCTTGAACAAGGCGGATCCAACGTCTCCGGTGGTCAAAAACAACGGTTGTCAATCGCTCGGGCACTTGTCCGCAAACCCGACATCTATGTCTTTGACGACAGTTTCTCAGCACTTGATTTCAAGACGGACGCGACGTTACGCAAAGCCTTGAAGCAGGAAACGGGTGAGGCAACGGTCTTGATCGTTGCACAACGTGTCAGTACGGTCATGGATGCCGATCAAATCATCGTCCTTGAAGAAGGACGCATTGCCGGAATCGGAACGCATGACGAACTGTATGAAACAAACGACGTCTATCAAGAAATCGTCAAATCCCAACTGTCAGAGGAGGAGATCGCATGAGTACAAGTACAACAAAACGTCCTGCCGGCGGCCCTCCAGGTGGACCAGGTGGTGGTCCCGGCGGCGGGAACATGATGATGATGGGCGAAAAACCGAAAAACTTCAAAGCGACGTTCCGCCGGTTGCTCGGTTATCTGAAGCCACGCCGGACGGCCTTGATTGCTGTCTTCATCGCTGCGATTCTCAGTACGGTCTTCATGATTGCCGGACCGAAAATCATGGGAACGGCCATCACGGAACTGTTCGAAGGGGCGTACGCGAAGTTCCAAGGAGTTCCGGGAGCAGAGATCGACTTTACGAAAATCGGGCAGATTCTGTTATTACTCGCCGGACTGTACGTCATCAGCAGCCTGTTCAGTTACATTCAGCAATACATCATGTCGAGTGTCGCCCAGAAAACGGTCTATGATTTACGCGAAGACGTCAATCAGAAACTCGAACGTTTACCGCTGAAGTATTATGACGGGCGTCCAAACGGCGAGACGCTCAGTCGTGTCACGAATGACATCGATACGATCGGCAGTACGTTGCAACAAAGTGTGACATCCTTCATCACCTCGATCGTGACGATTGTCGGGATCTTGATCATGATGTTGACGATCAGTCCGATCTTGACATTGATCTCACTTGTCTCGTTACCGCTCTCGATTTTTGCCATTCGTCCGATCTTAAAACGGTCACAAAAGTACTTTGCCGATCAACAACGGACACTCGGACAATTAAACGGGCACGTCGAAGAGATGTATACCGGTCATCCGGTCGTCAAAGCGTTTGGTCATGAACGAAAAGCGGTTGAACAATTTGATGCCGTCAATGACGAATTATATGAAGCGGGGCGAAAAGCCCAGTTCATCTCCGGGATCATCATGCCGATGATGATGTTCATCGGGAATATCAGTTATGTCTTGATCAGTGTCGTCGGGGGGATTCTGGTCACCCAGCGCAGCATCTCGATTGGGGACATTCAAGCGTTCATCACCTATACCCGCCAGTTCACGCAACCGATCACCCAGACGGCAAACATCGCCAACATCGTCCAGTCGACGGTCGCGGCAGCAGAACGGGTTTTTGAACTGTTGGATGAAGAAGAGGAAATCAAAGAAGTCACGACCCATCAGTTGACGAAAGCCGACGGAGCGGTTGCCTTTGAACACGTCGACTTCGGTTACAGCGAACAGTTGTTGATCGAAGATATGAATATCGACGTCAAACCGGGTCAAACGGTGGCGATCGTTGGTCCGACCGGTGCCGGGAAAACGACGTTGATCAACCTGTTGATGCGGTTCTATGAACTCAATCGGGGTGTCATCCGGATTGACGGGATCGATACACGGAAGATGTCACGGGAAGATTTACGGACGACGTTCGGGATGGTGCTCCAAGATACGTGGCTCTTTAACGGAACGATTCGTGACAATCTCGCCTACGGGAAAATCGGGGCGACGGAAGATGAAATCATTGAAGCGGCAAAAACGGCCCACGCCGACCACTTCATCCGGACGTTACCGGACGGATACGATACGGTCTTGAACGAAGAAGCGTCGAATATCTCACAAGGACAAAAACAGTTGTTGACGATTGCCCGGGCGGTCCTCGCCGACCCACCGATCATGATTCTCGATGAAGCGACGTCAAGCGTCGATACGCGGACGGAAATCTTCATTCAAAAAGCGATGAAACGGTTGATGGAAGGACGGACAAGTTTTGTCATCGCCCACCGTCTGTCGACGATCAAGGATGCGGATTTGATTTTGGTCATGGATCAAGGCCGTGTCATTGAACAAGGGACACATGAAGCATTACTCAAAGCAAACGGCTTTTATGCGGATCTCTACAACAGTCAGTTCTCAGAAAAAGAAGTGGTCTAAGGAAAACCGATTCAGGGGAAGTGGACGCGGAAATGGCTTGTCCGTCTCTGACAGCGCAGGTACCTGCGCTTTTCCCTGTAGGAGTCGAGTGAATCAAAGAATTTAGATTGTAGATGAGCATTTAAGCGACAGCTTGTGGCAGTACCCAACCAGGGTGCTGTCTTTTTTTGTACAATCTTTTTTCTTGTCTTAGTATACCTGTAGGGGTATATTGTTGGCAGGAACTTATTTAGCAAAGGAGCAAACAAGATGAAAAATATTACGGCAAACGAGTTAGAACAAACATTAGAGCAAAATCCAACCACTCAATTAATCGATGTCCGCGAAACGGATGAATATGCAGCAGGTCATATCAAGCAGGCGAAAAATCTTCCGTTATCCGAACTGACAGAACGGACCCATGAATTGGAGGCAACACGACCGCTTCATGTCATCTGCTTATCCGGTGGACGGAGCATGAATGCATCAATGTATCTGGAGCAGGCCGGCTTCGATGTGACGAACGTGGATGGCGGCATGATGAGTTGGCAGGGCGACATCACTGAATAACACATTCTGATTACTTTTAAGGGGGAACTACCATGTTATTACGTTATTTCTATGATGAAAAGTTAGCACAAGCTTCTTATATGGTCGGCTGTCAGATGACGGGCGAGGCAATTGTCATTGATCCCTCCCGTAATATCGAAGGGTATCTCAAAGAAGCGGCAAAAGAAGGATTACACATCGTCGCGACGGCAGAAACACATATCCATGCTGATTTCGTCTCCGGTTCCCGCGAGTTTGCCGAACGATTCGATACGACGGCCTATCTGTCTGACGAAGGGGACGCCGACTGGAAGTACGGATTTGCTTCGGACATCGAAGCGAAACTCGTGACGGACGGCGACCGTTTTAAAATCGGAAACGTGACGTTTGAAGTCATGCATACACTGGGTCATACACCGGAACACATCTCATTTTTGTTATATGATCGCAGCCAGACGGTACCGATGGGGATCTTTACGGGAGATTTCGTTTTCGTCGGTGATATCGGACGTCCGGATTTACTTGAAGAAGCAGCAGGTCTTCAAGGGACGACAGCCGTCGGAGCGAAGCAGATGTTCGAGTCGTTGAAACGATTCAAAGCGTTGCCGGATTTCGTCCAAGTCTGGCCGGGGCACGGTGCCGGCAGTGCTTGTGGGAAAGCACTTGGTGCGATTCCGACGACGACAGTCGGTTATGAAAAACGGACGAACTGGGCGTTGCAGATGGAGGACGAAGTCGCATTCGTTAAAGAATTAACGACGGATCAGCCTGAACCACCCAATTACTTTGCGACGATGAAACGCGTCAACAAAGAAGGGATTGCCGTGACGACGACACTTTCTTCACCACGTGTCGCAGACGCTACAGAAGTAAACGAATTGGTCAAAACGATGCAAGTCGTCGATACACGTAACGGAAAATCGTTTGCAGCGGGTCATATCCCGGGGACGATCAACATTCCTTACAACTCGAAGTTCGTCACGTGGGCGGGATGGTTACTCGATTTTGATCATGAGATTGCTGTGATTGCGGAACCGAATCAACTTCAGACGATCCAGACGGATCTCCAATCGGTTGGTCTCGATCGTTTTGTGACACTGATCGATGTCGCAGGTTTACCGAATGAACAATTGACGGAACGGTATCCGGACTGTAGTGCAGAAAAAGCAGTAGGAGCGGCAGAAGCAGGTGACGTCTTTGTCCTGGATGTCCGGAACAAAACGGAATGGGACGGCGGACATTATGAAAAAGCCGAACGGATTCTGCTCGGGAAACTGGCATCACGTTACGAAGAGATTCCGACCGATCGTCCCGTCGCGGTGCATTGTGCGTCCGGTGTTCGTTCACGGATGGCAGTCAGTGTGCTGCAAGCACTTGGGATTAAGGATGTCATCAATATCGATGGTGGATATGCGGCGGTTCAAACGGTCCTCAACCAACAAGCCTTAACGGAATCGTGACAGTGACATACTAAAAAGCATAATTTTTTTCCAATGGATGGTTCTTAATAGAATCAGCCATTTTTTTAAATACTATTCACAAAATCCCACTTTCAGGTTAAAAGTGGTTTAATAATTCCTTAAGCCGGGGAAATTAAAGAAGTGTCGGAAATATATTAATTTATTTAGAAATGAAGGAGCGTGGCAGGATGAACAACTTTTGGAACAGTACGTCATTTGACGTAAACGGGATCCTTGGGACTCTCGGTAACATTTTAGGAGCACTTATCGTATTCCTTATCGGATGGCTGATTGCGAAACTGATCGCAAACGGCATTCAAAAGGCATTGGAAAAATCTGGTGTCGTCAACAAGTTGTCACCACAAAAAGAAGGTACGCCACCACAAAAGAAAAAGTGGACACCGGAAAAAATTATCGGGACTGTCATCTTCTGGCTCTTGATGGTGTTCGTCTTAATCTTAGTCTTCAACATCTTGAACCTTAACATCATTGCAGGACCACTCGCGGCTACGATGAGCACCTTGCTCGCGGCAATCCCGAACATCTTGCAAGCAGCCTTGATTCTTCTTCTTGCTTACGTCATCGCGGTTGTTCTCCGCATGGTCATCGTCAAAGGTGGAACGAAGTTGATGTCGAACGAAAAAATCCGTTCGAACAAAATGCTTCAAGGTCAAACGGATCTGTCTAACTATCCGAAGATTGCAGGCGAAATCGTCTTCTATCTTGTGTTGTTACTGTTCTTGCCGGGTGTACTCGGTGCCCTTAACATCGAAAGTGTTTCGGAACCGTTCAGTCAGTTACTATCGTCGTTCCTTGGATTCATCCCACGTCTGATCGCTGCAGCAGCTATCTTCTTCGTCGGATTCCTTGTTGCGAAAATCGTTCGCGACATCGTGACGAACTTCCTGCATGCTGTCGGAACAGACAAATTTGCTTCACGCTTCAACATTGGTACAAACGAACCAAAAGACACAAAATCACTTTCTTCAATCCTTGGTACAGTCGTCTTCATCTTGATCTTAATTCCGATCACGATTTCGGCACTTGATCAGCTCAACATCAAAGGAATCACAGGACCAGCCATCAATATGTTGAATGATGTCCTTGGTATGATTCCAAACATCATCATCGGTGTTGTCTTGATCCTTGTGGGTCTCTATATCGGTCGTTTTGTTAAAAAATTCGTTGCTGACCTCTTGTCGCGCCTCGGATTTAACAACTTGACGCGTCACTTGAAAGTCGGTAGCTGGGATGCAAACAATGCATCGACATCACCATCATCAATCGTTGGATCACTTGTTGAGATCGTCATCGTCGTCTTGTTCGTCGTCGAAGCCTTCAACTTGATTGGTCTTGAGTTCATGGTTGACCTGGGTCGTGCTGTTCTTGCCTTCCTTCCGAGTGTCTTGACTGCGATCATCATCTTGGCCATCGGTATCATCATCAGTAACTTGGTGAAACGTACGATGGACAGCCTGTTCGCCAACTCAGATTTAAAAGTTCTGTCGAGCGTCGCGAAATACGCCATTCTTGCTCTTGCTGTCTTCATGGCACTTGATCAACTTGGTGTGGCAGCTACAATCGTCAATTCAGCGTTCATCTTGATCCTTGGTGCGGTTGCACTGGCTTTCGGACTTGCATTTGGTTTAGGTGGTCGTGATAACGCTTCACGTTACCTCAATCGTTTACAGAAAAAAGCCGAAAACACAGACATCGACACATCAAACCTGCCAACAAACAACACACCGTCTGCTTCGACGAAGCCAAGCTTAAAAGAAGCAGCTAAAGGTGCAGCGTCAAAAGCAGCAGATGATGTGACACCAGATCAAGCACCACAAGCTTCTAAATCATCATCAACGAATGTGAACCCGACACATGGTACGCCAAAGGGTGCACTTCCTGAAAATGATTTAGCACAACAGGACGATTACCCGATCGATCCGGACACGAACCGTGGTCCGAATCTGGATCATCCGAACGACCGTCCGTAAATCAACTGACTCCTTCGCTGTTCCGGCGAAGGAGTTTTTTTGCTTATCTGCTGTGCCGCATAGCTGTATTGTAGAAAAACGACAAAACTGGTTTGACCAATTTGTGAAAAAACACAGAAAGTTATGCTTATAAAAGCTGACATCGTTTGTTATGATAAGAAAGTCAACTGGAAAATGATTTGAATATTCAGAAAAAAGAGAAAGTTCGGAGGGTGTTTTATGAGTTTGCTTCGCAAAAAAGATGTCAGTGTCATGATGGATCAAAAAAGTCATTCCAAGCTGGCACGGCATTTATCGGGTTTTGATCTGGTCTTACTCGGTATTGGTGCTATTATCGGGACGGGGATTTTCGTCTTAACTGGAACAGGGGCGTTGTATGCAGGACCTGCTTTACCGGTCGCCTTTATTATTTCTGCTATTGTCTGTGCATTAGCCGCCCTCTGTTATGCAGAATTTTCATCGATGATTCCTGTGTCAGGTAGTGTCTACACCTACACGTATGCGACAATCGGAGAACTCGTTGCCTGGATTATCGGTTGGTGTCTCATTTTGGAATATGGTTTAGCGTCGAGTGCGGTCGCAACAGGCTGGTCCGGTTACTTCCAATCGTTGTTATCCGGCTTCGGCATTGGGTTACCGACGATGTTGACGGCTGCACCGGGTGCTGTACCCGGCAGTGAAACATTCTTTAACTTACCGGCCTTCTTGATTTTGATGGTCATCACGTTTTTACTGTCGATGGGAATCAAGGAAACAAAACGAGTCAACAATATCATGGTCCTCGTCAAAGTCGCCGTCGTCATCTTGTTCATCGTCGTCGGGATCTGGTACGTCGAACCTGGTAACTACACACCATTCGCACCGTTCGGTATCAGTGGTGTCTTGCAGGCGTCAGCAATCGCTTTCTTCGCCTACCTTGGTTTTGACGCCGTCACATCAGCAGCAGAAGAAGTGAAGGATCCAGGCCGTAACTTACCGATCGGGATCTTAGGATCGCTTGCAATCGTCACCGTTTTGTATGTCGTCGTATCGGCCATCATGGTCGGAATCGTCCCGTTCAAACAATTTGAAGGCGTCGACAGCCCGGTTTCACTCGCATTAAAAGTCGCTGGTCAGGACTGGGTCGCTGGATTCGTTGACTTAGGGGCAATCGTTGGTATGACGACCGTCATCCTCGTCATGACGTTTGGTCTTGTTCGTCTGTTGTTCGCGATGAGTCGTGACGGGTTACTGCCAAAAATCTTCTCGGACGTAAATGAGAAATCCCATACACCTGTGAAAGCGACATGGATCGCGTTCTTTATCTGGACAGGAATTGGACTTGCTGTTTACTTCCTGTACGGAAGAACACGCTCAAAATTGCACCAATGAGATTTAGCCATCCAGGCACGTTTCTGGATGGCTTTTTTTGTTTGTTTTTTTGCAGGAATGAACAAGCAAAAAGGCGAACGATTGTAAAGAAAGGGGCGATCCGAAATGATTCATATTAAACGGGCACCTGATACAGAAACGGCATTTTTAGTGATGAAGGAAGGGTTCAGCGACTATATGATTCCACTGGGGCTTTCGCTCGAGGTGTTTCAAGAACGGATTTTAAAACGCGATGGCAATCAGCTCGAGCATTCCTTTATCGCCTACCACGGCGAACGACCGGTCGCGATTTGGTTAAACGGACTGAAGACAATCAAGAAAAAGACAGTCATGCGTTGTGGGGGACTGGGAGTCGATCCGCAGTACCGGCGGCTTGGAATCGCCAAAGCCTTATATGAAGCGCAACTGAGTTATGCCAAGTCCTTGAACGTCGACTGTCTGATGCTTGAAGTCATTCAGGGAAATGAGCCGGCCATTTCGCTCTATCAGAAATTTGGTTACCGCACAGTCGACGAACTCGGCTATTTTCTTCGGGAAGAACCCGACCAGACGGAGCCGCTTATCGAGATTGATGCTGTTGCATTTGAGCGACGCTACATACAGCAAGGGGAATACATCTGGCAACAAGATCAGACGGTAATGAAGCAGGCGCAAGCACAGTATTTTGAACTCGACGGAGCGTTCATTGCGACCGCCCATGAGTCGATTTTTGCGATTGTAACGGAAGAAGAAGAAGTGGCACGAATCGCGACGGAAGCGACACGCCGTTTGACGGGAACCCGTTATCAGTTGCAGTCGACCAATCAACAAGTGTGGAAAGATTTGCGTCAAGCTGGTTGGAAGCAACGGGAGTTAAAACAATTCGTCATGAGTCAAACGATCTGATTTGAACTACCTCCACCTACGCTTCACTTAGAGGTGGAGGATTCCTGAGTTATCCGACCTGACGGTCGAAACCTGATCAGGCTAACCCCG
>NZ_JACSMT010000059.1:0-11565 GCF_018618815.1 Exiguobacterium sp. s128
GGAATGCTTAGTTCTTGTCATAAAAAAGACCCCCCTAATAGAAAAACAGATTGTTTATTTCATCTGTCTACCTATTGGGGAGCATATCAAAACGATCGCTTCCTTCAGTCATTATATTTACTGTTTTGCCAACCGAAACGGATTCCATTTCTCATTCCGTCCTCGAAGACAATACAATGAAATCATCTGCCCGACAAAGAATCGTCACCGACCAGTTCGGGTGAATGCGAAATCCTTGGACAGGACGTGAAGAATCAGGAGAAGAAATAGATGTCGATTCAATCAAATTCAACGTAACAAACTGATCACGAATTCTCCGAATTAACTGTCGCATATAGTTGTAAGAAATCCTTTGTCCCCCTAATTCAGACAAAGCATCCTGTAAAACCGGATATGGTTGAAATGCTTTTTGATTCAGTAACACGAGCGTTAAGAACATATGCAGATTTAATAATTCAGCTGGTTTTCCATCTACCTGCAACGTTTTCCCATCATCCGAACTTCGGAGTAACAGCTCTCCTTTATCCGGACGGATGTCGTAAAACTGTTCTTCATTGATGATCGTTTCATGTCCTGCCGTGATTTTCCGATAATACAGACGATCTAGCATATTCTCTTCTTGGACAAGCATTTCAGCGCGGTAGCGTTCGATGCGTTCTTGATCTATCTCCCCTTCGATTCGAAGTCCCAAATCCTCTAACTCACGCAAGGCCTCCCGTGTAATCGCCATTCCGCAATTAACGAGAAATGTATTCGCTAAAATCAACTGTGTCTCACTCAAGACATCGTTCTCCGTGCCGTCAAGCGCAGTCTTAAAATGATAAACCGCCATTTCATACTGGTGCTCACGGTAAAGAAGATATCCCAGTCGATAATTGGCAATCGGATGATTCTTTTCTATATGTAGTGCCTGTAACAGCCACTTCTTGGCTTGAACAAAGTCCGGTTTTTCCGATAGCTTAAAAAACTCAGCTTGCCGAACAAAATGGTTAAGTTTCATCTTACGTTGGAGTTCCAATTCTTCAGCTGTCCTTCTCGGAAATCTACGCCCAGTTCGTTTTTCTTTGAGATGTTCGGATTGTTCCATGCTTTTCCTCCTATTTTTGACGTGTGACAGCCTGTCACAGCTCCCTTGCTACACTGAAAACAACTTATTCAACAAGGAGCTGTTTTTTATGACAAACGCAGCGATTCTCTTAGCGCGACACGGTCTGAGCCAGGACGACCGGTTCAGCAAAACACATGTGGCCCGTTTGACTCAATCCATTTTACAATATCCGATTAAGGACTGGAGCGATCGCCGGCTGATTGAGTGGATCCAGCAGGTTCCTTTTAAGGATCTGCCCGGGCAAGAAGCGATGGTAAATCCATTGACGGATGACTTGCCGTATCACTCCTTTGATCCCGTCCGTTGGCTGAACACCCTTGGTATCCTGACATTGTCTTGTTGTGACGGACATGCCCGCGGTCAAGCTTCAATCGTCCTCCAGCAAGCACCTTCTTTGGAGCAATGGCAACTGCTTCAACTTGCCTTGCCACACCAGATGACGATGCAACTGATTCATCTGACGTTGCAGCTGAACTACCGCAGAAGCGGATTCGCCTCCCTCTTGCTGTTTGCGGAACGTCTCTACCGGTTGACCGCAGATCAACACTACCTTAAGACTTTACGACTGGAACGGTTTAAACATCGTTTGCTGACATGGCTCGATATCCCGGGTGTCAGCAAACGGGAGCGATTAGTCGCAATGCATCTCCGCAATCATTTGAGATCAAGCACGGATTTCCTCTATACCGACAAACGGGGAAATGTCCTGGCGACCATTACATGTGGCGTCGGTCCGACCATCCTGCTGTCCGCTCATATGGATACGGTCGAACTGATTGAGGAAGGTCGGGTCATTCTCGAAAACGGCACGACCCTCCGCAGTTCCAGCGGCATCCTTGGAGCTGACGATCGTGCCGGGATCACAACCATTCTGGAAGTGCTTGACCGCGTCCGGAACACAAACTTCTCCGGTACGCTGAAACTCGCCTTCACGGTACAAGAAGAGATCGGGTGCCGGGGTGCCGAGGGGATCGATTCCGCTTTCCTCAAGGATGTGGATGCCGCCATCGTTGTCGACCGCCGCGGAACACGCGATATTGTCACGGCCTGTCGGAATCAAATACCGTTCTGTACATCAGAGTTTGGTCAGCTGTTCGAGGAAGCAGGACGTCTCGCCGGAATGCCCGATTGGCAGACGACGACAAACGGCGGATCAAGCGACACGAACGTATTTGCCGGCTTCGGAATTCCTTCCGTCAATCTGTCGGTCGGCTATAGACACGAACATACGGAGCACGAAACAGTCGATTACGCAGCGACGTTCGAGACTGTCGCCTTGATTGAATCGGTTCTCCACCATCAGCTCATTCCGCTTCGTTCTTAAACTTCATACACCGCTTCGGCATGAAAAAGCGCGCCAAGGCGCGCTGTCAGAAGAAAACGATGGTTTAGGAAAATCCACTTGTCAGTACCGCAGTCGCTTTGCTTCGAGTTTTTTATACCGGACACTTATACCAATCGCCAGCAGGATGTAAGCAAACCCGGCAAACATCGCAAACTGTCCGTATGGAGCATCAAACCATGTATTAAAGCCAAACAGCGGGACCGCAAACAGATAATAAAACGGATATTGAATAGCTGATACGATATCAAACCAAAGTTCTCCTAACCAATACCGCTCAAAAAATGTCACTAAATAGACCACGGTGCCGGCAACAAACCCAAAGCTTAGATAGTAGAAGACAAACAAAAGCGTCTTTTCTTCCCGAACAAGAACCACGGAAGCCGTCAAAAAGACCAACCAGATGAATGAGGCCGTGATTTGAAGCAGACCAATCGAACCGTCCGGATAAAGACTCGCCGGCCAGGCATTGATACTGATCGTCGCGAGCAAAAGCACGGCAAACAACGCGACATACTGTTTCGTCGAACGAACCATGATGGTGTTCCTCCTCTAAAATTTCATGGTATACCCTTTCTGCGAATTGGATTTAAATTCCTTTTTTACATGAAAAATAAAAACGTCCAGAATTCTCTTCCCCTTCAACAAGCGAAGAAGTCATTCTGGACGTTTTGTATAAAACAATTTAATTCGTGTTATTTCACTTCTAGCTTCACATCATCAATCGTTACGTTATGCGCGGCAAACGGGGAACCGGCTGCCTTGCCGAGTAAGAACTTCAACCCGGCCGTATCGTCTTGTCCGAGCGTAAAGTCAAACTGATACGTTTTCGCTTCTGTGCCAAGTTCGACGATCTGACTGAAGTAACGTGTATATGAAGCGTTTTCGACGGTGACTTCGAGTGGTCGCGCGACTGTTGACGATGCCTTAAACGTCAGCTGATATGTCTGCCCTTTGACTAACTGTAAGTTTCCTTGCTCCAGCAGGACGCTCCATGGTTCCTGTCCTTCTGATGCGATGGCGAGTTTCGCGGCGTCATTGACCGTTGAGACGACCGCTTGCGCGTCATAATGGACGTACGAACTCCAGAAGTTCAGTCCGTCCGCGAACGAAACGTTTTTGAGCGGTGACCGATCGACTTCGACCGGTGTGATGTCGATCAACTCGACATCATCCAGTGTCACTTCACCTTTTGCCAATCCGAAGTTGAACTGGAGTTGACTGTTCAAATCCGTCGCTTGCGTCATCGTGAACGGAATTTCAACGGTCGTTGTCTGTTTTGTCAACGGCACGTCATGCGTCGGCAAGTAGGCTGTTGTTCCATCCGCATTTGTCGCCTTGACTTGAATCTGTTTGATTCGCTTGCTGTCCGCCTTGAAGCGAAGCACATACTGATGGTTTTCCTGCAACTGGACACCACGTTGCGTCAGCGTCGCCGATTGTCCCTTTTTCATTTGTGCTTTTGTTTTGAATGTAAAGTCACGTGTCACCGGGTCGACCGATCCGGTTCCTTTTGTCTGACCGGCATCAAACTGCCAGTACGTCAGGCGGTCCATCGCGCCTTGGTCAAACGTGCCGTTGTAGATCTGATTGCCGTCCGGTAAAGCAGGTTTGGTTGCCGTTTCATCGATTTCGCCGCGTGGCACTTGTTCGACGCGGACGTTACCAATTTTGACCCCTGCTTTAGCCAGACCGAGGTTGAACTCAAGTCGTGCCGCGAGATCCGTTTCTGCTGCCATATCGAATGTGAACGTATGTCGTTTGACGGTTGGCGTCAAATCGATGACTTCTTCATTCGAATATTTGGTGTAGCCCCGTTCTGCCCCGCCACCGACTTTCGCGACGATCGTCCGTGCTTCTTCACTGCTTGCGTCAAAGCTGACTTCGTAGCGTCCGCCTTGGGCGAGGGAAATCTTTTGAATCAACTGGTGGGCATAGTTTTGCACCCCCGGTTGGTCGATCGTGACGCTGGCGAAACGGGTTCCGTCCTGCTCTGTCACGTCGACCGATCCCTTGCCGCCGAAGTCAGGCAACGTCACATAGTTCCAGTATGTCGGGTCAAGTGTCTGCGCGCCGTCTGTGATCGTCTTAATTGCTTTTTCGTACGCTTGGTCATACACGAGATTGCCGTCTTCTAAAGGTTGTTTTGCCCCGTCCGGTAACGTCACATCTTCATAAACCGGCTCGACCGGTTCGCGGTAGTCACGGTTCTTCAAATCATAGACCCGGACATAATCGACTTCCATCTCAGCCGGGAACTTCGTCGTTTCGTCGACTTCGCCGTCAAACCAGCCGCCGACAGCCAAATTCATCACGAGATAAAAGTTTTGGTCGAAAGGTGCCGGATAACTGTAGTTCGTTGCCGTGTTTTTGCCTTTGCTGTACCAGTCGTTTTGTGTTTGATAGAGGTTGCCGTCGACGTACCAGCGCAGTTCGCCCGGCTCCCACTCGACGGCATACGTATGCCACTGGTCAATCCGTCCGCCGTCCGGGAAATGATAGTCCTTGCCGGTATATTTATTGTTCGGCCAGTTCTCACCGTAGTGGATCGTCCCGGCGACTTTGTCCGGTTGACTGCCCCACGCTTCCATGACATCAATCTCACCGGATGATGCCCAGGCGCCATATTTGTCCTGCTCCGGCAACATCCAGAATGCCGGCCATAAGCCTTTACCGGTCGGCAGTTTCGCTTTGATTTCATAACGGCCGTATGTCTTGCTGAATAAGCCTTTGGTTTTCAATTTAGCTGATGTATAGTCGTACGAACCGAGCGAATCGGTCGTTTTTTCTTCTTTCGCCCGGATGACGAGTTTGCCGTCCCGAATAAAGGAATTATCTTTGTTGTCCGTGTAGTATTGTTTTTCGTTATTCCCCCAGCCCGGACTGATAGCGCTTCCATTTTGATCAACAATCCAGTTCCCGGTATCATATGTCCACTTCGTCCGGTCGAGCTGTTGTTTCGTAAATTCATCCGACCAGACCATCTTCCATTTCGTGTTGTCTTTTTTGTCGGCTTTCTCGGCATGGCCGGTCCCGGCGTATGACAGGACCAGTCCCGTTCCGAGGGCAACTGCGAGCCATTTCTTCATCTGTAATTCCTCCTTTGAATGAACAACAGGCAAGGGCGATGAATTCGACCTTGCCTGTTCGACGACGTTACGCTTCTTGCGGAAGTGCTGCCTTATGCGTCTGGATGACATTCGCATACCAATGCGCGCTGTCTTTCCAGATTCGTTCCTGTGTATCGAAATCGACATAGATGATCCCGAATCGTTTGTCGTACCCGAAGCTCCACTCGAAGTTATCGAGCAGCGACCAGAGGTAATACCCGGCGATGTTCATCCCTTCGTCATTCAGATCAGACACGGCTTGCAGATGCTGGGAGACGTAATCGATCCGGTTTTGATCGTGAATCTTGCCGTCGACGAGCTGATCGTCAAAGGCAGCGCCGTTTTCCGTGATAAAGATTGGCAAATCCGTGTACTCGGCACGCAGGCGACGGATCAAGTCTTTGAACTCACTTGGAGCGATATCCCAGCCCATGCCGGTCTTGTCGTAGTCCGAGTAGGCGTCTTTGTGTAAGAAATCACTCGCCGCACTGAACTCGACCAGGTTGCGGCTGTAGAAATTGATGCCGAAGAAATCACATGGCGTCGAAATCGTCGCGAGGTCTCCCGCGTGGATGAAATCGTACGTATGGACATATTTCGAGAACAGGTTCATCATGTCGATCGGATATTGTCCTTTGAAGATCGGATCAAGGAACCAGCGATTGGCATAGCCATCCGCATTGTTCATTGCAATCTGATCGTTGACGGAATCCGTCTTCGCGTACTTCGGTGCCAAGTTCAACGTGATGCCGATCGGCGTCGCTGAGTTGAATTCGC
Source organism: Exiguobacterium sp. s128 (assembly GCF_018618815.1). Lineage (NCBI taxonomy): Bacteria > Bacillati > Bacillota > Bacilli > Caryophanales > Exiguobacterium > Exiguobacterium sp. s128. The sequence goes on from NZ_JACSMT010000059.1 coordinate 6,338, forward strand.
CTTTCAGCAGTTCGACCGCTTTTCCGTGCGACAACAGCATGTGGTGAACGGCACGGACGGCTTCGTTCATGTCCGTGTGGCCCGGTGCATGCTGACCGAGGTGGTAGCTCAAGAAGCCGGCACACCATGGTTCGTTGTGCGTGATCCACGAGTCGACGATTCCGTCGAGCTCTTCGAAACAGACGCGGGCGAAGTCGAGGAACCAGTCGACCGAGTCGCGGTTGACCCAACCGCCTTCTTCGTGCGCCCACATCGGGAGATCCCAGTGGTAGAGTGTGACGGCCGGTTTGATGCCTTCTTCCTGCAGACGTGTGGCCAGTGTCTTATAGAAGGCCATCCCTTCCGGATTGAACTGCCCTTTACTCGGGAAAATCCGTGGCCAGGCAATCGAGAAGCGGTACGTGTCGACGCCTAACTTTTTAATGTGTTGAATGTCTTCTTCGAAGCGGTTGTAATGGTCACAGGCGACATCGCCGTTGTGTTTTTCAAAAACTTTTCCGTCCGTATCGCAGAACGTATCCCAGATCGACGGCGTACGACCACCTTCGTCGTGTGCGCCTTCGATTTGGTACGAGGACGTTGCCGTCCCGAAGACGAAGTTCGGTGTAAATTTCATAGATGTAAGCCCCTTTAACAGTTTATTCTTTGACGGCACCAGCTGAGATGCTGCTGACGATGTATTTCGAGAGGAACAAGAAGGCGATCATGATCGGTACGACGGAAATCGCGATTCCGAGATACAGCGAACCTAAGTTTTCTGCGACTTGTGATCCTTTTAAGAAGCCCATCAAGACCGGCAACGTATACTTTTCTGGTGAGAAGAGCAGGACGAGCGGCATGATGTAGTTGTTCCATGAACCGATGAACGTAAAGATCGACATCGTGGCGATCGCCGGCATCATCATCGGTAAAGCAATCGTATGGAAGATCCGCCATTCACTGGCGCCATCCATCCGTGCTGCTTCCAGCAAACTTGGGTGCATGACCGTCTGCAGGTACTGACGGACGAAGAACACCGTGAACGGACTGGCGATCGCCGGAACGATCAGCGGGATGAAACTGTCGAGCAGACCTAAGTTCTTACTGAGCTCGTAGAACCCGATCAAACCGAGTTGTCCCGGAATCATCATCATGACGAGCATGAAGACGAACAGGACGTTTTTTCCTTTGAACTGGTAGAAAGCAAATCCGAACGCTGTCATCGCCGAGAAGTAACCCGATAAGACGGTGACGAGTACGGCGATGATCAGACTGTTCTTGAAGCCGGACCAGATGTTGACGTACGAGCTGAGTGCCGCGTAGTTTTCAGCGAGCGAGTTCCCTGGAATCAATGAGAAACCAGATAACACTTCTTCGTTCGAGCGGGTCGCGTTGATGATCATCATCAAAAACGGGATGAGACAGGCGATCGTCAAGGCAATCAGTCCGACGTAGATGAGACTTTTCCCGAACCAGGCTTTTTTCTGTTTCGGAGGTGGTGTCAACTTGAGCGGACGTTCTGAACGATCCGGTTGATCCCCCGTTTGTGGCACGATCCGACGTGCTTCTGCATTTCGTTCCATCGGTCAGGCTCCTTTCGGTGAACGTTCTTTTCGGAACATCCCTTTGAAGACGATGATTGAAAAGACGAGCGTGATGGCAAACAATCCGTATGCGACAGCAGCGGCGTAGCCATAGTTGTTGTATTTAAAGGCTTGGTTGTAGAGATAAAGCACCATCGTGTTCAGGGCACCATCCGGCGCACCGACACCATCCGTGATCAACATCGGCAGGTCGAACAATTGCAGTCCGCCGATCAATGATGTGATCATGATGTAGAGCAAGATCGGTTTTAAGAGCGGTAACGTGATCCGCGAGAAGATCTGCCAGCGTGTTGCACCGTCAATCAGTGCCGCTTCGAAATAATCCTTCGAGATGCCGGATACGCCGGCCATGACGACGATGAACGAGTGGCCAAGCCACATCCAGGTCAGGATGAGTGAGACGGAAATCTGGGCTGTGACCGGTTGTGTCAACCAGTTGATCGGCTCTGAGATGATGCCGATTTTCAGCAGCATCATGTTGAGTGAACCGTGCTGCCAGTCGAGCAGGATACCGAACAACAAGGCAACCGAGCTGATCGTGATCAAGTTCGGCAGATAGAACGTCGCGCGGAAAAACGCGAGACCTTTCATCTTGAGCTGTAAATCCGAGAACAGTAAGGCGAGCATCAAAGCTCCCCCGATTTGCAGGATGAAGTTCAGTCCCCAAATCTTCAGTGTGTTGAAGAACGCTTCAATGAAGTACGTATCTCCGAGCAAACGCGTATAGTTCGCGAGTCCGACGAGTTGTTCGCCTTCTGCGCCTGTGTAGTTGGTGAAACTGTAATAGAACGTCAAGGCAACCGGATAGATGCTGAAGATCAAGAAGACGATCCAAAACGGTGCGATGAACAGATAACCATGGCGATCGAGTTTTTTCACAGGTCAAACCCCTTTCTTAAACAAGAAGAGGTGAAGCGAGGACCGCCCCACCTAGACTCCTTATTCCGGTACTTTTACGTCCGGATACGCATTTTTGACTTTTTTGTAGAATTCAGCAAGTGCTTCGTCTTTTGATTTTTTGCCTTGGACATATTCCATGACAGATGCACCGTATAACGTATCGAGCTGTTGGTCGTACTTCGTCACGATTCCCGGTGTGATTTTGTCTGCTTGATCAAGGAAGAACTCGTAGTTGTTCTGTCCGCCGAGGAACTCATCTTTGAAGTCGGTTTTGATTTTGTCCGTAACCGGTTTGTAAGCGAGAACGTCCCCTGTTTCTTTCGCCCAGTCTGTCAAGAACTCTTCGTCTTGTGTCATCATTTTAACGAAATCATACGCAAGTTTTTGTTTCTTCGAATCTTTGTAGACACCTAACCATGTACCGCCCCAGAAGTATGGGCTCGGTCCGCTTGTAACAGCCCAGTCACCGGCTGATTTCTTCGCGTTTTCTTTCAAGACACTGTGTAAGCCCCATGTCGGAAGGACATATGAGAAGATTTCTGTTTCGGTTTCTTTGCCGTTTTCTTTGACTTTGACCGGCTTATCCATTCCGGCGAACCATGATGGTGACCATTCCGGCGCAAGTGCCGTGTATTGTTTTGTCCGTAATTCTTTTGCGTAATCCATGTAGTTTTTCTTGTCTTCCGTCACGACGAGTTCCTGTTTGTCGTTCACCCAAGCTTGCGGCTCATTCCCTTGTGCGAACCAACGGATCGATCCTTCATCCGGGAACATTTTGTAGCCTTTGCCTTTCATCTTCTCAGCGATTTCGAAGACGCCGTCCATCGAGTTCATCATCGCACCGATTTCTTTTGGATCATCTGTGCCGAGAACTTTTTTCGCGATGCTTCGTTTGTAGTAGACGCCACCTGGTGTCGTTTGCCATGAAAGAGCACGAACGTTACCGTCTTTGTCTTTCCCCATGTCATAGACGTACGGGATATAGTCGTCTTTGACTTCACCTGCGTTAAATGGTTTTTCCGACAGGTTCGCCCAGTAGCCAGCGTCGACCCATTGTTTGAGGAAGGCGATCTCACCTGTGAAGATATCCGGTGCGCCGACGCCACTCTCAAGCGCTGGTTTTAATTTCGTCGGGTAATCCGCGATTGGAACGATCGTCAATTCGACTTTCACGTCGTTTTGCTCTTCAAACTTTTTGATTGGTTCTTTTAATTCATCTGTAAACGACCAGATTTTCAGGACTTCCTTGCCACCGCTCGTTTTTTCCTCTTCGCCACCTGAACATCCTGCTAAAACGCTTGCTGTTAATGCGCCGACTGTTAATACGCTGACTAACTTCTTCTTCATGTCATCCCATCCTTCTCGTCTGTTGGTAGTCCCCTAAGTAAGCGGTCTCATTTATTATTCAAAAATATCGAAAGCGCTTTCGTAAATGGTCTGAAAAAAGTTCCGAAAGCCCTTTCGGAAACGTACAAAAAAATATAGTGGATTTCGAAACCGCTCTCGCGTTTTCTCGAAGACAACCTGCGAGAGCGATTCCGAAAAGATGTTACGGTGTGACAGGTCCTGTCGATTGGCGGACGATCAAGTCGACTGGAATGATATCCGTCGTCATGACACGTCGTTTGTTGACGATTTGTTCAATCAAGAGATTCGCTGCATGCTGTCCGATCTGCTCCGTATCTTGCCGGACCGTCGTCAGCTTCGGTGTGACGTATTTCGACATCTCGATATCATCGTAACCGACGACGGAAATGTCTTGCGGAACCCGAAGGCCCGCTTCATGAATCGCTTCCATTGCCCCGATCGCCATTTGGTCACCTGCGACGAAGACCGCAGTCGGACGTTTCGGTAAAGCAAGCAACGTCTGCATCGCTTGTTTTCCTTCTTCGACCGAGAAAAATCCGCCGTTGATCAGATAGCCGTCTGGAATCGGTAACGCGAGTCGATCCATCGCTTGTTTGTACCCTTCGATTCGTGCCAATCCCGCATCAATCGTCATATCTCCAGCAATGTGGGCAATCAAACGATGTCCCAGTTCGTAGAGATGATTGACGGCGAGTGTACCGCCGGAGAGGTTATCCGAGAAGACGACACTGCAATCGGTGCTGTCCATGTCGACGACAACGATTGGAATCGAACTTTGAATCAGTTGCTGGACATGCTTGTCCATTTGATCGGAACAGATGACGACGATGCCGTCGACCGCCCGATGCTGGAAATGCTCGAGGTAACTCATGTCCCGATTGCGGAGATTCCGCGAGGCGAAGATTAAATCATAACCTTGCTGCTCCGTTGCTTTCCGGAAACTTTCGATGATTGCGTTGAAGAATGGATGCATCATCCCGACTTCGTTTGCTTCCGAGAACATGACCCCGATCGTCCAGGATCGTTTCGTCGAGAGCGACTGAGCGTGGGCGTTCGGCAAGTAGCCCATATCGGCTGCTGCCTGAACGATTTTCGCTTTTGTCTTTTCACTGACATCGGAATAGTTATTTAAGGCTTTTGAGACCGTCGTGATCGAAAAACCGGTTATTTTCGCTAAATCATAAATTGTACCCATGTAACCACTCCATTTCACCGAAAGCGCTTTCGATAAATTTAGTATAGGTCGGAATCTGGAAAGACGCAACCATTATTTGCGAATTTATTTGGATTTGACGGTTTGTCAAATTAAGTGCAACACTTCTTCCGAGAAGACCTCGTATGCAGTTTTCCAGTTGAGACATTTCCGTGGTCTCCCAT
>NZ_JACSMT010000060.1:0-11243 GCF_018618815.1 Exiguobacterium sp. s128
TGCAAAAACACCTCCGATGTTAGTACTTTTTAAAAGTGTACCACTCCGAAGGTGTTTTATATTGTCTCAAAATTTTAGGTTAGCCCAATACGTCCATGACGTGTCGATACCTTTTTCATGTTTAAGGAAGACGGACTGTCCACTGTCGAATTTGCTCTTCTAGCTGATCCCGGTCAAGTGGAGACAAACAATAATCCGTCACTCCCCGTTCAAGTACTTGACCCAGTAATTGGTTTTCTTCTGATGCGATCGCAATGACTTCAATCATGCCGTCGCGGAACTGTTTCCAGTCCTCCAACAATTTAAAGTTTGAAGCCGCCAGTTGATCAAGTGGCAGCACACACAGCTGAAGCGGAGCAACCGTCTTCTCGTCATAAGGAATGATGCGAAAATGATACTTGGGATGATGCGGAAGCGGGAATGGCACCAGTTGATCAAACGAGTTCGATTCGATTTTAATCAATGCCTCCATCTTTTCTTTTGCGGTTGCCATCGAATAGATCGTCACTTGATTTCTACCATTTCGTTTTGCTTGGTACAGTGCTTCATCGGCTTCAGACGTCATCTCTTCTAAATCCATGGCTGCATCCTTGATGACCGTTAATCCAATTGATACCGTGACCTTTAATCCGTTCGGAAACGTATGCCGTTCAATCCGCGCTCGGACCTTCTCCATCATATCAACTGCGTGTTCCGAATCGTCGGCACTAAACAGCAACATGAATTCTTCACCGCCAAATCGAATCAATTCATCTTCCTGTCGGATGGCTTGTTTCGTCAACACGGCAAGCTCTGCCAACACAAGATCACCTGCCGGATGACCATGCAGATCGTTGATCCGTTTAAAATGATCCAAATCAAAAATTGCCAAGGCAAACAACTGTCCATCCCGTTCCAGACGTGATGTCCGCCGGCGATACGCATTCTGGAGATACTTCCGATTAAAGGCGCCCGTCAATTCATCCACTAAAATCGTCGCCGAAACCGTCCGAAGTTTACGCAACAGCCGCTTCAGACGAATTTGACGTTCTTCAATCAAAACGGTTTCATCCCAGTAATCATCTGCTCCCAGCTGATAACAGGTTTGACGGATCGACGCATCGTTTGGACCGATGATGATCAGCGGAATGAAGGTCGCCTCTACTTTTTTTATCAGCTTGAAAAGCAAGGTTTCATCTGTTGTCTGAATTATTTCGTAATCAATCAGCATCGCATCGACGTGAAGATCATATCCGACTTCTAGCGTGTCTTCGATAGAGCCAAAAAAACGTGTCAGATACCGTTCGTTCTCCAGTGACTTTTTCCATTGAATATTGTCCAAAAACCGTTTTGTGACGGAAAGAATCATTTCCTTACGAATCACTTTCTTTCGACTTCGTTCCGAAAGATGATCAATGACCGGTGCGAGTAGCATCTGGATTTGATCCGGTTTGACAGTCTCGGCAATACCTTCTAACTCCTGAATCCAGCGTGATGCCTGTCTTTCAAAAAAATCGAGTTCATCGTGTTGACCGAATCGATTCAGCCAGTCTGAAAAGACAAGTAACTCTGATTTAGGAACAGACGCCATCCGAAGTAACCGCTCGACCATAAGGATTGTCTGGTGGATTTGTTTTTCTATCTGATTCTGTTCTGTCTCCACATGTCTTCCCCCTCTTTCTATACAGTCGAAACCCCTGCTTCGACTGAAGAGAAAGCGAGGGAAACCCTCGCTTTCGATTATGCTTTTAAATTTGGACTGACCATGTCAGCCGGAACGATCCACTGATCGTATTGTTCCTCTGTCAATAAGCCAGTCGCAAGTGCCGCTTCTTTTAATGTTGTACCCTCTTTATGGGCAGCTTTAGCAATCCGAGCTGCGTTTTCATAACCGATGTGTGGATTCAGTGCCGTCACGAGCATCAACGATCGTTCGACGTTTTCCGCGATGACCGTACGTTCCGGCTCGATTCCGATTGCACAATGGTCATTAAACGAATGAAGTGCATCCGTCAAAAGACGAACAGATTGGATATAGTTATACATGATGACCGGCTTAAAGACATTTAATTCAAAGTTTCCTTGACTCGCAGCAAACCCGATCGTCGCGTCATTTCCAAGAACTTGCGCGGCGACCATCGTCAATGCTTCACTTTGTGTCGGGTTGACTTTCCCCGGCATGATCGAACTACCGGGCTCATTTTCTGGAATCGTGATTTCTCCAATACCAGCACGTGGACCCGATGCTAACCATCGAACATCGTTTGCGATTTTCATCGCATCCATCGCTAGCGCCTTGATGGCACCATGCGAAAAGACCAGTTGATCATGGCTCGTCAAGGCATGGAATTTATTTTCCGCACTGACAAAGGATTTACCCGTCTCTTCACTCATTTTTTGTGCCGCACGATCTCCAAACTCTGGGTGAGCATTGATTCCCGTTCCGACAGCGGTTCCACCGATGGCAAGTTCCGTCAACGGCTCTAATGTCAACTCGATCATTTTTTTCGACAATTGTAACATCCGGACCCATCCACTGATTTCTTGACCGAGTGTAATCGGTGTTGCATCTTGTAAATGCGTCCGTCCAATCTTGACGATGTCTGCGAACGTGGTTGCCTTTTCGTCGAGCGTCGCATGAATCGCATCGATTGCCGGCAACAGCTGATCGATGACAATCGTCTTGGCTGCAATGTGCATCGCAGTTGGGTATGTATCATTTGAACTTTGCGATTTATTAACATCATCATTCGGATGAATGACGTGATCACTTCCACGCTCCGCTAATTTTCGTGTCGCGACTCGGGCGATGACCTCGTTGACGTTCATGTTCGACTGTGTACCCGAACCTGTTTGCCAAACGACAAGCGGAAATTCCGCATCAAACTGACCCGCAATGATTTCATCACAGACTTCGGCGATGACTTCCGCTTTTTCTTGATCGAGAACCCCTAAATCACGATTGGCCAAAGCCGCCCCTTTTTTAAGAACCGCAAATGCCCGGATGATTTCGATCGGCATTTTTTCCGTCCCAATCTTGAAGTTTTCTAGACTCCGTTGTGTCTGTGCTCCCCATTCTTGTGCTTCTGGGACACGAATTTCCCCCATCGTGTCACGCTCTAACCGATATTCCATGATAATTTCCCCCTTTATCTACTGATACATTAATAGTTTAACGGAAACGAGAAGGAATGGGAATGATAGAGGCGAGTTTGGGGAATAGTTTGTTATCGAAAAGGAGTGAATGCTTGATGTGGTTGATTAATTTAACAATTGTCGTCTTATTGATTCTCGCAAATGGTTTATTTGCCATGACGGAACTCGCTTTATTGTCTTCGAAAAAACAAAAACTGCAACAGTATGCAGATGACGGGAAAAAATCAGCTCAAATCGCCCTCGATTTTTTGGAACGTCCGACCGATTTGTTATCGACGGTCCAAGTCGGGATTACCCTGATTGGCATCATCAATGGTGCGTTTGGTGGTGCTGCCTTATCCGCGCCGTTGATTGAGTGGTTAGGCGGTTTCACCTGGCTTGCGCCATATGCCAGTACTGTTGGTTATATGATCGTCGTCACCATCATCACGTATCTCTCACTTGTCATCGGTGAATTGGTTCCAAAGCGTATCGCTTTAGTCAGTCCGGAACGGGTAACGATGATGTTAGCCCAACCGATGCGTTTTTTTTCAAGTCTTCTAAAACCCTTTATCTTTATCTTAAGTAAATCGACAAGTGCTATTTTTCGTCTGATTGGTCTTGATCGCTTACAGACGGAAGATGAAACAGAAGATGAAGTGAAACAGTTGTTGATCCGTGGACTAAAAGAAGGTACGTTTGCCTCGTCTGAAGCAGAACAAGTATCGCGTGTATTTGCTTTTCATGATCAGTTGGCATATGAATTGATGGAGCCGCGGACGGTCACCGAGTGGATTGATTTGACGGATTCGCCGGAACAGATTTTAGCGGATTTACGCACTGCGAAACACCGGAACTTGCCGGTTGGTCATGGAGATTTGGATCATTTTGTCGGTTACATCGATGCGAAAGAAGTGTTAGCTTCGGATCATCCGATTGCTGTCATCGAATCCCTGATCCATACGCCACTGATTGTCCCGAAACAGTTACAGGCAACAGTCTTACTGGAACGGATGCGCAAAGAGACCGTCTCGATCGCCTTTGTCCTGGATGAGTATGGTGGTTTTTTAGGAATGATCACCCTGTTTGATATTTTAGAAGCCTTCGTCGGTGAAATCTCGACGATTGAGGAAGAACCTGAACTCGTGCAACGAAGCGACGGCTCTTATCTGGCGGACGGATTGTTGCATATCGATGATTTAAAGCGTGTGTTGCAGGTCAAACCACTCTTGCCTGGAGAAGAAAAGAACATCTATCATACGGTCGCTGGTCTCGTATTGTATCTGCTCGGAGAATTCCCTGTCCGAGGAAGTCATGTCGTCACAAATGGGTACCGGTTTGAAGTCGTTGATTTGGATGGTCGCCGGATTGATCAGATTTTGATTGAGCCTGTACGTGACGTGCCCGTGGAAACATCGTTTCCGAAATCGGAATGACTGTTCCATCCAGTACCTGGATAACACAAAAAAATCCGAACGATACCAACTCTTCTCTGAAGAAGGGGATCGTTCGGATTTCTTCGTTTATTCTCACATTCCAGTTTCCTTGTTCGTCAGAAGTCGTTTAAGGCTTCTTTTGCAACACGATCCGCTTTATTTTCCGAACGTGGAATCCATTTAACAAAAGCTAACGGCAAACGACTGAATCGTTCGAACGCCGGATCAAAATAAATTTGGATCCGCTTATTTTTAGCAAATTCTCGTTCTACTGCCAGCGAGACCGCTTCCGAATCCGTCCGGAAGGAAAATACACTTTCGCCTTGTGCAAGTAACTCTTCTGCCAAATCCACCGCTCTTTCAAACGCTTGAAATTCTGCTTCATGATTATTTTCTGCCGTGATTCTAAATGTCCGTTCAATGACCTGTCCTGCTGAATTTTTGCAAAAAATCCCGATTGTTGCATCGTCATTCGATGGTCGGACTGCCCCATCAAAATATAGTTCAACCATGTTCTCTCGCCGCCTTTACACCTTTTCGAATCGCTTGTTCATCTAAATTTTTTCCGATGAACACTAACGTCGTTTGTTTATGTTCTTCAAATTCACCACGTACTGCCGTCCCATAAATCATTCCTGTTCCTTGCAGGATGACTTTTTGGTTCGTATCTGCAAAATGGATGATTCCTTTATACCGGTACAAATCTTCCGCATAGGCTTCAAGAATTTCTCGTAGCACTGCTCCAAAACGTTGACGGTGCAACGGGGTCGCTTCTGTAATCGTCAATGCCGTAAAGGACTCTGCTGCTTTTTCTAGACCATCCGTTTGTCGCATCAGACGATCCTCTTCCTGCTTTGGAAAATGGAACGTCTCAAATAAGTGTTGAATATCTGTTTCCGATTCAATCGTCGGAAGAATCAATGCGGTTGGATTCAAATTGGATAAACGACGTGTCACGTTCACGACTTCATCTGCTGAAATCAAATCGATTTTGTTTAACAAGAGTGTGTCCGCAAAACCAATCTGCTTTACGTTTTCTTCGAACGTCAATTGCCGTTCGAGCTGATAGGCATCCACGACGGTAATGACACTAGAGATTTGATACTGTTGTTCAATGGCCGGTTCAAAATAAAACGTCTGTAAAATCGGTCCAGGATCTGCGATGCCTGTCGTTTCGATGATCAACCGATCAAATTCCATCTCACCTTGTCGTCTTTTTTTAGCAATCCGTAACAAGGCATCACGTAAATCACCCCGAATCGAACAGCAAATACATCCATTCGTCAATTCAATGACTTCTTCGTCACTTCGTTCAATCAACGCTTCATCGATATGAACTGCCCCGACTTCATTTACAAGTAAGGCCACTTTTTCAATTGGATTCGTGACGATCCGGTTCAACAACGTTGTTTTCCCGGCTCCTAAAAAACCGGTGATGAGTGTCGTTCGAATACGTTCTGACATGGTTTCACTCCTTATGACGATTGGTTCTGCCGCCACTTTTCTTTTCGCGCATCCAATAGATCGATTGCATGGAGATACCAAGCTTCGGTCGTTTGCGGTGTTACGCTTGAGCCCCATTCTTTTTTACCATGATGGGACAGGATCATATGCATCAAACGGTGGTATTGATCGATCGGTAGCCGGATCGCATCGTTTTGTAGTGCCTGTTCTAAAACAAAACATCCATAGGGCATGTGTCCCATCAATACACCATTCGGATCGAGGGCGATGCCCGAGACCGTTTCTTCCGTTGGCTCTACTTGGACTAAACGGGCAAACCGGTCGTCCGAGGCACCCAGATGGGTATATTCAAAAATCTTTCCGATATCGTGTAAAAGAATACCGAGTAATAGTTCATCTTGACGAGGGGATTCATTCAACAGCGTAATCGATCGAGCTGCTTGATACAAGGCATCAAAACTCTCGTCCCAAGCAAACTGACGCATCTCCCGCTCACTCGCTTGAAACAAATCATTTTTATGATCCGCCTCTGCTTCTTGAATACATTGTAAAAGGGTTAAATAAGGACGATCAGATCGACAAATTCCGGCGCCAATGGTCATCATACAAGCCGTATGTTTTAATAATCCACCGATATAGGCATGGTGATGATACAAGGCTGCTGGTCGTGTCGAAAAATCAAACCAATACGTTACGAGCACACGATGCGCCAGTTGTCGGAGTGGTTCTTCCATCTGATCGATCAAGCCGATCAACTGATCGCGGTATTGACTGGCCGATTCACCATGCGGCATTTGCGGTAAAAGCGTGGTGCCCGATTGACCATGGACCGCTTTGACACGTTGGACTGTCAGCGACTTATTTCCTGAATCGACGGGGTACTCCTCGACCTTGGCAAAGACATGGACGATTCCCGTCTCCAGATACGGACGCATCGCCTCTTCAGCCGTTCCTTGGTTTAACCATTGTTTTCCCTTACACGCCCCGCTCGGAGAGTTAAAGGTGAACTGTAACCACTCACGCCCCGTTTGGCTCGTTTTGATTTCCGCTGAAGCGACCAGTAAGGTTTCTTCTACCTGTTCACCTGGAACATGATTGGTGATCGAAAATCCTGTCGCTGATTCTGACATCTCGAGTGGATAGTCATTTCCGTTATAGACTGGCATTTCCACTTCAGGAATCGCTTTAAATAATCGAACCATTGTCCACACTCCTCTCGTTTGCTCCGTCTTTCATGATATCAAATCTTCTCTTGTCGTGTATATGTCAAAACAATCATTGTAAGCGCTTCATTTATGTTTTAAGATGACAGTAGCAGACAAATTATCCACTATAAGGAGGACTATCGGATGATTATTTCATTATCTACGTGTTATGAAGAAGCACGAACTTCCGCGGCCGAGTTACAGCAACCCGTCGAAATGACACGTGAGCAACTTCGTCAAGCCGTCTCGGTTTATGATCCGTTTGTCTTAAAGGAACCTTGTTTGTTACAACAACTCATTCGTCAGGAAATGATACTGACCTGTCGACGTGTCCAATCACTTGGTTTGCCTCTCGAATCCGCCCCGGTCAAATTGTTGATCGTCTCCTCGTTTAATGTAGGCGCAGGTTTTAATGCTGATGAAATCAATCAGATGTCCCCAGAAACGATTAAACGGCAGTTAACGACAAATGATGTCGTATTTGCCCGTTTCATTCAACACTTATTTCTTCATCAGACACAACGTGACATCATTTGCCAACGCTTGATGACCATATTAGCTGGAGCATCCGCTAAAAAATCTTTTGTCCGTGCCGAGCGTCTTCAGGCATCTTGGACCGTTTTACGCTAATAATACAAAAAGTCCCGACTCCAGTGAGTCAGGACTTTTTTTCAACGACCTGGCATTCCAGCTCCTTGATTGGCATTTCCTATGAAAATGCGGCATTCCGCTTCGTCATATCATATTTACAGAATGACAGATTTTTCGAAAATTGTCAATTCATTTTTCAAAAAAAGGGGGACCATCTCGCTTGAGATCGTCCCGAATGGAAGAGTGAATAATTACCATGGCAATGCTTGATTTCATCATACAATGCAATGGAAGCGTTTACAAGTCTTTATCGAAAATTCTTTCAAGAAAATATTCTTCGGTCAAAGGACGATGGACGACTTCAATTCCACTTTGACGCATGAGCGTTAATCCATCACCATATTCATAGCCGGTGGAATAGACGACTCGATCAATTTTCGAAGCGATCAATGCTAAACTACAGGCGTGGCACGGACTGTGTGTCACATAAGCGGTCGCATGACGCGCACTCGTCGAATCTGCCGCCAGCTTTCCTAACGCATTGATTTCAGCATGAATTTCATGGAGTTTTGACCATTCATGGTGTTCTTCTTGATTCGAACACTGATAGAACAGGCGCCCATTATGTAAGATCGACTCGCCATCCTTTTTTTCTTCTGCAGCTGCCTTATATAAAATGCCTTCTTGCTTCAAATAAATTTCGTTGCAGTTCACGTGTTGACTTGGTGTTCCGTTTATTCCGATCGAAATCGGCTTTTCATCTTTGACGATGACACAGGCAACGGACTTCGAAGCACATTTTGAGTGACGATCAGCCATCATGCGGGCAAACAAAAGCCACGTCGTATCCCATTGTTGTTGTTTTTGCAAACTGATTCGCTCCTTTACATTAAACTACTAAGGAACACGTAAACGTGTTCCTTAGTATGGACGATTTGGTAATTCACGACTTTTTGAGGCGACTTCGATGACTTTTTGTTTGAGTTCATGTTCCATCCGCTCCAGTTCATGCTCCGCATCCCGACGTTTTTGTTTCCCGTCTTGCTGAATCCGAAGTGTCTCATCCAGCGTCTCAATTAAGTTTTGATGTGCTACTTTCAAGGATTCGACCGAAACGATTCCTTTTTCATTTTCTTCTGCGATTTCAATCGATGAATCTTTTAACAGACGCGAATTTTGCTCAAGTAACTGGTTTGTCGTATTCGTCACATCTTTTTGCATTTGCAATGCTGTTTTTTGACGGGATAGACTCAAGGAAAGCACCACTTGGTTTTTCCATAGGGGAATCGTATTGACGACGGCTGATTCAATCTTTTCCGCCAAAATTTGATTGTTTTGTTGGATGACACGAATTTGCGGCGCCATCTGTAAACTAATTGTCCGAGATAACTTTAAATCGTGAATTTTCTTTTCAAATCGATCAGCGAGTTGAATCAAATCATTTAACTCTTGTAATCGTGTCTGATCGCGTGAACGTTCGACTTCTAGTCGTAACGGTTCGATCTCATGTTCACGCACGTGTGCAATCTTCGTTTCACCCGCCGCGATGTAGAGATTTAATTCTTCGAAGTAACGTTTATTTTTTTGATACATCTGATCAAGTAATGTAATATCCTTCATCAATCCAAACTTCGAACGATCGAGATTGTGGACGACTTCTTCCAAGTAGGCACTCATCTTTTCATACTGCAAGAAATACGTCTCTGCTTTTTTCTTCGCCCGACCGATGACCGGTACGTTTGACCAAAAACTTTTCTTTTCTTGTAGGGTATCCGGATCCATTTGACGAACACGCTGCATCAAATCAGATAATAATTTCCCGGCGTCGCCACCGTCTTTCATCTTCACTTCACTCAATACCTGATCGGAAAACTGTGAGAGTTCCCGTTGGACCGGCGCACCAAATTGCATGACAGCGTCGGATTTTTTTAAATCGATTACTTGAAGCAACCGTTCAATTTTTTGACGTTGTTCAACCGGCACATCACTTGGAATCATTTCTTCGACCGGTCGGGCCGGTACCGCTTGACTAGGTGAAGTTTCGGCAAGATTGACATCGACGGAAGGATCTGAAATCGTTGGTTGTGTCGCTTGTTCGTCCTCCGGCCATTGTTGCCAGCTATTGTTGTCAGAATGGGTCATGTTTATAACTCTCCTCCTGTTTTCGTTGTTCGGATTCTTGGGCCAAAACTTTTTCAATCGTCAACAACTCACGTTCCAAGTCGACGGTATCTCCTTCTAATAAAAGCGATTGCTGTTGTTTTAGTTTTTCAGCAATCATCTTTAGGTTCGATTGTAACTGTTCCCGTGTATCGACTTGAACTTGCGCACCGCGACGCTCTAAGTCGGCGAATTTTTCCGAAATCGACAATAAGGAATCCAGATAAAATGTAAAGAAGTCACGGACTTTTTTCACTTCACGTGGCGCTGTAAACAGTTCCTCAAATAAGACATGGGCCTCACGAGACACGATTCTCATCTCAGAACGGATTTCACTGTCACGAATTGATGGCATGATTTTGTCAAACGCCTGTAGTTTGACAAAACCTTCTTCGACCGTCCGTTGTAAAACTTGTAATTCGAGATCATCCGTTTCATCAAACCGTCGTGTCGCCTGTTCAGGTTTCAAGATGACACTGCCAACAAATTCTTCTTCGTCATCAAGAAGTAATTTCTTTTTGACGTTTTTTCGTTTCAACTCAGTTGACTTTCGTTCCGTCCGGTATCGTTTTCCTGGTTTGGCACGGTATCCACTCCAGATAAACCATAACCCTAACGCGATGAAAATGCCGGAGAAATTTAAGACGTCTGCTATTTGAAGAAATACGAACATCAGACCAATCGAACCTAGTACCCACCATGTAGAAGACTTCATCTCATCACCTCTTTCAGTTGATTCCTCTATCTGTTTTACAAGTTGACTGTATAGTTACTTCTATCTTACCATTACGGATCATATAACAAAAAGTTTCCCGTTTTAGCGAAATGTTAGTCCTCTCTATCTAAGTTAGGCGAGAGTACTCCCACTTCTAAACGAAGTGAAAGTGGGCGGTGAATCGCCCCCCTCCCTTTCGGGTATAATTCCTTTCAAGGAGGTGAAAATCATGTTGAAGCATAAGGCTTACAAATTCAGAATCTACCCGACAAAAGAGCAGGAAATCCTCATCGCGAAGACCATTGGTTGTTCGTGCTTCGTCTTCAACCACTTTTTAGCGAAGTGGGATGAGACGTATAAAGCGACAGGTAAAGGACTGTCTTACGGTTCTTGCTCGAAAGAAATTCCTATGTTGAAGCAAGAGTTCGACTGGCTGAAAGAAGTCGATAGCCATTCGCTTCAATCGAGCGTCAAACACCTGACCGATGCGTATGACCGCTTCTTCAAGAAGCAGAACGAACGGCCTCGATTCAAATCGAAGCGCAATCCCGTCCAATC
>NZ_JACSMT010000007.1:0-100282 GCF_018618815.1 Exiguobacterium sp. s128
TACGATACCGGGGTTTTCGCTTTTTTTCTATGTTCGATTTAAAATCCGATGGATTTTATGTGTCAACCACACCTTATGGTGATGAGCCAGTGTTGTTTTTATCTATATGTAATGTATCAGATTTAATTCAAGGAAATGGAATTGCGGTCGTTTTTCCGAAATGCCTCATCATTCCCCACAATTCGTCGACAATCTCAAACAGTTGAGGGAAAAGAGGGAGTTCGGTACACTGAGTGTGTTTCGTACTTAAGTAACACACTTAGTCACAAAGGGAGATGTTCAGATGAAGTATGTACTGCGCGTGCTGTATGGTGGCGGCTTACTGTTTGCCGGGATCGGTCATTTTCGAAACGAAAAGGGATTTGTTAAGATTATGCCCGCTTTCATCCCGTTCAAACGTTTTTTCGTCCAGCTGACCGGGGTCATCGAAGTATTGTATGGTCTGATGTTGCTGTCGGGTCGAGGCGTTGATATCGTTCGTAAGACGTTACCTGCTTTTTTATATGCCGTCTTACCGGCCAACATCAACATGGCGGTCAACCCGAAACCCATCAATGGGAAAAACTTGCCTGCTTGGGGACTGTGGGCCCGTCTTCCACTTCAATGGGTTTTGATTGCTTTTGCAAAACGGTTGAAGTAAATCACTTTTAAAAAATCCGAACGATTCCTGCGTGTGAAAGCCCAGGAACGTTCGGATTTTTCTGTGATGCTATTTTCTTAGAAACGTTTTTCGACAGCCAAAATTGCTGCGTTGGAGATGTCTTCATACGTCGCGTCGTTCGGGTGGAACTGGTCGCTTGAAAGATCACGTTTGACGTCCCGCACGAGATTGAACGTATCGATGACTTCGATGTCATGTTTGATACCGAGTGTCCGTGATTTAGCGTTCCATTCTTGAACGATGCTGTCAAAGGCAGCTCCATTTTCGTTCGCGCGGAACGGGTTATAGAGTCCGACATAGAAAATGACGGCGTCCGGATTTTCTTCGCGTAAGATGCTGAATGTTTTCGTCAGGTTGTCTTGAGCCTTTTCAATCGTAGCTGCGGTTTTTTTGGCATCAAAGTTTGCGACACCTTCACCCCGGTTAAACAAATCGTTTCCGCCAATCGTCACCGAGATGACTTTTGCTTGGGACAACGTACGACGGACTTCTTTTTGTTCCAGTTGTTTTAAGAGATCTTCCGTCCGGGCACCGCTGACGGCTAGATTTTGGAAACGTTCGACACGGTCGTTTTTGACGAGTTCCCGCCCGACGATCGCAGCGTAGCTGTTTCCGTTTGAAGCACCGACACCGCGCGTCAGGGAATCACCAAGCGCGACATATGTCCCGCCTTTTTTGACCGGTTCTTCCTTTGTCGGAGTCAAGACGGCCCGTTTGGGTGGATTGACGACATCGTTATAGGCACTCGCGAAACCGTACCCGAAGACTGCCGTTAGAATAAGAGAAACTACTAAAAAAAGTGGCCAAACATATCGTTTCATGAACCGTTCCTCCTTTTGCTGTTACTATGATTGTAGCAAAACTTTTCGGAATGTGCGGTTTTGAAGTGTTTCGATAAGGTAAATCATTCATTATTCCGCTAGAATGGATACTAAGAGGTGAGAGACGTGAAACCAACTGTAAAATTAGAATCAGTCACAAAAGTCATTGGAAAAAAAACGATCATTGATAACATTTCGTTCGAAATCTTCCCCGGTGAAGTGTTCGGATTCCTCGGACCCAATGGTGCCGGAAAGACGACGACGATCCGGATGCTTGTTGGTCTGATCAAACCGACATCAGGCAAGATCACGGTTTGTGACTTTGATGTCCGCAAACAATTTGTCCAAGCGATGCAACGAATCGGCTCGATTGTTGAAAACCCAGAGCTGTATAAATATTTGACAGGACGCGAAAATCTGCAGGTCTTCTCACGGATGTTGCCGGACGTCGACGAGGCGCGGATTCAGGAAGTCATTGATTTGGTCGACTTGACGGCACGGGTGGACGATCAGGTCCGGACGTATTCCCTTGGGATGCGCCAACGTCTTGGGATTGCACAAGCTTTGCTCGGTCGCCCGGATGTCTTGATTCTGGACGAACCGACCAATGGACTCGATCCGATGGGAATCCGGGATTTACGTCAATTCATTCGGAAATTAGTTGACGAGACCGGTTTGTCCGTTTTGGTGTCGAGCCATATCCTGGCCGAAATCGAAATGCTTGCGGATCGTGTCGCGATCATGAGTTACGGGAAAATCGTTCAAGTCGGGACAGTCAAGGAATTGGTCGAGTCACTGGCACCGGGAGTCGATTGGCGTGTCGATGATGCGTTCAAGGCAAACGAGATTTTGTCGGCGTCTCCTGACGTCCAAGTCTCGGAAATCGTTGATGCCAACACCGTTCATACCTTGATGGATGCCAGTAAGACACCATCGCTCAATAAACAATTGTTTGAAGCAGGTGTAGAAGTCTGGACGATTGAACGAAAAGTCCAGACGCTGGAAGATCTCTTCATTACATTAACAGGAGGAGATCATATTGCGTAACCCGAACATGATTGGATTGGTTCAAAACGAAGTGATGAAGATTGCTTCCAAAAAACGGTTTGCCGTCGTTGCCATTATTTTAGTAGTCCTTGTCTCGATGTTTACGTATGCCCAGTACCGGGACATTCAAGAACAGATCAAGAAACAGGGGACACTCGACTGGCGGGTCGAACTGCAACAAGATATCGTCGACACGCAAAACCGGTTAGCTTCAAGCAGTATCCAAGATGAATTTCGACAGTTTCTGGAGTTTGACTTAAAACAAAATCAGTACTATCTCGATAATGACATCAATCCGAACTATCCGGGAGCACCGACCTTCATCCGGATTTTCTTCTCCCAAGGATTGACCCTGATTCTGCCGCTCTTCATCATCGTCATCATGGCGGACATCGTCAGCGGGGAACAAAATGATGGGACGATTAAAACCTTGCTGTCCCGTCCTGTTAGACGTTGGAAAATTTTGATGGCGAAATGGCTGACGACGCTGTTGTATACGTCAATGCTGATGGCGCTGACTGCCGCCGTCTGTTATGCGATTTCCGGTATCGTCCTCGGATATGACGGATGGACCGCGCCGATTCTGACCGGTTTCCAGGCCTCGCCAAGCGGAACGTTTTCGACCGAATTCGTGCATACGATTCCGATGTGGGAATACTTGTTGATGGCTGTGGGACTCGCCTGGATCGTCACGGCAGTCGTCGCGACGATCGCCTTGATGGTCTCCGTACTCGTCAAAAACACTGCGACCGGTATCGGAATCATGATGGCAGTCTTGATTTCAGGGACGCTGTTGACGACACTTGGTTCAAGTTGGACGAGTTCGAAGTACCTCGTCAACGTCAACTTCGGTTTAATCAACTACCTCGATGGACAAGCGCCACCGATTGAAGGGATGACGTTGCCGTTCTCTCTCGCCGTCTTACTTTGTTGGACGGTTGGGGCGTTGATTGTCGCCTTCTGGAACTTCACGCAAAAAGATATGTACTGACACACGACAAGAAAGCCCCTTCTCCGGTATGGAAAAGGGGCTTTTTGGCATATGTCAAGCATATGCCTGGAATCAAGAAGGGAATCCTTCTTAGAGAAGCTGATGCAGGTCAGCTTCTGCGCTACGTAACAATCGTACTTTTATCATAGCGATTCCAGTAATTGGTGTCAAACCTGCTTGAAAGGGTTTACGAAGTCAAAGAATTGTCAAAAGGTATCTAAAGACAACAGAGGAGGTGCCAAAAATGGCGGATTGGGGAATTATGCTGACAGGTTTAGTCATTTGTGGATGGTGTGTGTTTAGTGCGGTATACGATGACTTCATTCGCCGCGTGTAATAGAACTCATCGAACCGTCTTCTTTACAGGAGACGGTTTTTTTGTCGTGTCTGTGATTTAGGCAGATATGATACACTGACTACAAACACGTATAAGCTAGGAATGGTGATTTCATGAGTAAACAACCCGTCATTGTCATCGTTGGACCGACCGCCGTCGGAAAAACTAAGACAGGCATTGAATTAGCGAAAAAATTAAACGGCGAAATCATTTCAGGTGACTCCGTTCAAGTCTACAAACAGATGGACATCGGGTCAGCGAAGGTGACGCACGAAGAAATGGAAGGAATTCCGCATCATTTGCTCGATCTGGTTGATCCGGACGACGAGATGAGTGTCGCGCGTTTTCAGACGTTGGCCCGAGCGGCAATCGATCAGATTGCGGCAAAAGGCAAGTTACCGATCATCGTCGGTGGCACGGGGCTCTATATCCGGGCGATTTTGTATGATTATCAATTTACTGTCCAGGCAGAAGATAAAGCGTTACGGCAGGAATTAGAACAGTTTGCGCAAATCGAAGGAGCGCAGGCGCTCCATGATCGCTTGCGGCAGCTTGATGCAGAGCGGGCGGAAGCGATCCACCCGAACAATATCCAACGGGTCGTCCGGGCGATTGAAGTCGCCATGAGCGGGCAAACGCAAGTCTCCGGCAGTGAACCGAGTCTTTATGAGAGCTTGTTGTTTGTCTTACATATGGATGACCGGGAGCAGTTGTATGCGCGGATCGATCAACGGGTCGACTTGATGGTCGAACAAGGACTGGTCAAAGAAGTCAATCAGTTGGTTGCTTCAGGTTACGGTGAGACAAAAGCGATGCAGGCGATCGGCTACAAGGAAATGATGCCCGTTTTAGAAGGAGCGCCACTCGAACCGGCTGTCGATTTGCTTAAACGAAATACACGACGGTTCGCAAAACGGCAATTAACCTGGTTCCGGCATCAATTTGACGGCATTTGGATTGAAATGGGAAGGCTTTCATTTGAAGAAAACTTCAAAATTATCTATGATAGAACAGTAGGGTTTCTGAAAGCGGTTAAATCGGAGTAGCCTGAAGAGAAAAACAGATAAAATAGAGGGGGCACGGGGTCTTATGAAAGCGACGTATAACATTCAAGACTATTTTTTAAATCAATTACGAAAAGATTCGGTTCCAACGACAGTGTTTTTAATCAGTGGGTATCAGTTACGGGGATTGGTCAAATCGTTTGATAACTTTACCGTCATTTTGGAATCGGAAGGCAAACAACAATTGATTTACAAACATGCCATCTCGACATTTGCACCGGCACGCAACGTGACGTTGTATGAACAAGAGACGGAAACGGAAGAAGTCACACGTTAAAAAAAGACGGCCGGGGGGCCGTCTACTCGACGGAACAACGCTGCGGCGTTGTTCCTTTTTTTTGTTAGAGTAACTCTTTTAATTCGTCAAACGCGTCGGCATACCGTCTCAGTGAGACGTCTTTATAGAGGCACGTCTTCGTCAAGCGTTCTTCTTTTGTTAACTCTTCCAAATAGGTCCCGAGAATAAAGCTGTTGCGTAACATCGACGGGGTGATGATCCGTTTGTTGTCCGAGCGTTCATTTAACTGGCGCATCATCTTCGTGATCATGACGATCGACAATTGTTTCGGGGCATTTTTGCTGTAGACCCAGCGAAACGTCATCCGTGAGAAATCAAAGGCGACGAAAAACGGATCGGCCGAATGATACCGCGGACGGACCGGTTCCGGAATCGTCTTTAAATACGCGAGCATCAGATCCTGATCGTCACGCTCCAGGTACAGGAGGTATGCATTGCCGAGCCGGTCGTGGACGGTCATTTCACGTTGCGCGAAATTCAAGTCCTGCATCTTCAGACCGATGATGTGATGAACCCGGAGGCCGTAGCGGTAGAAGAGGCGTAAAATCAACTCGTTCCGGTCAATCAAGTAAGGCCTTGCGACGAGTTGGTGATCGGTCAATCCCCGGTCGGACCGGTTCGTCCGGATTAGTTGTTCGTATTCAGCCAGCGAGGCGACGTGTCCCGGTGTCAATTCGTGGGACGGTTGGGCGTACTCGATCAGCTTTGTCTTCGTCTGACGGATTTGATAGTTGACTTGGTTGAGGACGCTGACAATTCGGGCGACGGTCGCCTGCTGATACAGTTTTTCTTCGATCAAGTACTCATTGATGAACGTTTTCCACGTCTCAAGCGGAATCGCCTTGAAGTCGTCGATCGTCTCGAGCGGTTGATCGACTTCCGTCATGTACCGGTGAATTTCAATCAAATCGTAGCGGTAACGACGGATCGTCGAGTCTTGTCTGCCGCTCGCGCTCAGAAAAAATAAATACCGTTCGATGAATTCCGGCAAGGTGTAGTCGAGTCGTTCTCGTGCCATAACGGACCTCCTGTAGGATGACTTTCTTTCATCATAAACCGAACGAATGTTTCCTGTCCAAAAAAGTTCAGACGATAGGGTGCATGTGGTATGATTAGGGGCGCAGAATGTCTTTATTTTGAAAGGAATGATTTTATGTCAGAACGCGTCATCGTCGTCGGTTGTCAGCTCCCCGGTGTACCAGATCATATCTATGCAGAATCGGTCGCGGAGCTTGAAGCACTCGTTACGACTGCGCACGCCGTCGTGGTAGGACGACTCGATCAGAAACGTCAATCGATCGATCGCCGTACGTTTATCGGAAAAGGGAAGGTCGAGGAACTTGTTGCGTTAGCAGAGGAACTCGAACCGGATTTAATCATTTTTAATGCTGAAGTCACACCGGGACAGATGAAAAATATCCGGATTGCGCTCGAAGATCCGGAATCGATCAAACTGATTGACCGGACGCAGCTGATCTTAGATATCTTCGCTGGTCGCGCCCAGTCTCGGGAAGGGAAATTACAAGTCGAGCTCGCCCAAATGAGTTACTTGTTACCCCGTCTGAGTGGACAAGGGACCCAGTTATCGCGACTCGGTGGAGGAATCGGGACACGTGGTCCCGGTGAATCGAAACTTGAGACCGACCGCCGGCACATCCGTCGTCGTGTCGACGAAATCAAGAAACAACTCGAAACATCGGTCGCCCACCGCGCCCGTTACCGGGAACGCCGGAAGGAAAACCAGACGTTCCAAATCGCGCTCGTCGGGTATACGAATGCCGGGAAGTCAACGATTTTCAATCGGTTGACCAATGCTGACACATACGAGAAAAACGAATTGTTCGCGACGCTTGATCCGTTGACACGTCAGTTTGATTTGCCGGAAGGCGGTCAGATTCTTCTGACGGATACCGTCGGATTCATTCAAGATCTGCCGACGAAACTGATTGCTGCATTCCGTTCGACACTTGAAGAAGTCCTCGAAGCGGACTTGATCATCCATGTCATCGATGCGTCAAGTGAACATTATCTCAATCAGATGCAGACGACAAACGATGTCCTGGATGAGCTCGGTGCCGGTGACATTCCGCAACTCGAGGTCTTTAATAAAAAAGACCGGTTGACGGACTTGTTCACAGGTGGGAAATTATTGATTTCAGCACTGGATCCGGCAGATATCGAACGTCTGACGGTCGAAATCGAAAAAGCAATCAGTGAGATTCTCGAATACCTCGAGATCCGGATCCCGGTCGAGGCGTTTGTCCATTACAATCCGGCAAAAGAAGTGATGATGAATTTAAAAGAAGAGTATGAAGAGGACGGGTCCGTGGTCTTAAAAGGATTTTTACGTAAAGACACACGACTGTACTCGACATTGAAAAAATACGAGGTGTAATCTAATCATGTTTTCGGAGTTAACGTATTATGAAACGATTCGTCCGTTCGTCGAACGGGCGGAAGAAAAAATCGCACCAGGAATCAAACAGGCGCAACAAGTCGCGGAACAGAATCAGTTCCGCGTCTTAAACGCGTTTCGTCAGCATAAAGTCAGTGATTTCCACTTCATGCCGTCGACCGGTTATGGCTACAACGATGAAGGGCGCGACAATCTCGAACGGATCTATGCATCAGTCTTTGGGGCGGAAGCCGGGCTGTGTCGGGCACAAATCATCAGCGGCACCCATGCAATCGGGATTGCGTTATTCGGTCTCTTGTTGCCGGGCGACGAACTACTTTATATCACGGGGAAACCATACGATACGTTAGAAGAAATCGTCGGGATCCGGGGAGACGGTCGTGGGTCGTTAAAGGAACTCGGTGTGACCTATGACGTCGTCGAGATGAAACAGGCAGAGACGATTGATCTTGAGGCCGTCCTCGCCCGGATCACGGACAAGACGAAGGTCGTCGGCATCCAGCGTTCAAAAGGGTATGCGACACGCCGGAGTCTGCCGGTCGCAGAGATTGGTCAAGCCATCGCAGCGATCAAAGCACAGCATCCCCATGTCATCGTCTTCGTCGACAATTGTTACGGCGAATTCGTCGAGACGATTGAACCGACCCACGTCGGTGCCGATATCATGGCAGGTTCGTTGATTAAAAATCCGGGTGGTGGTCTCGCGAAGACCGGCGGGTACCTCGTCGGTCGCCGCGATTTGATCGAACGGGCGTCGTTCCGAATGACGACACCTGGTATCGGTGCGGAAGCCGGTCCATCGCTTTATTCGCTTCAAGACATGTATCAAGGGTTCTTCATGGCACCGCATACGGTCAGTCAGGCATTGATGGGGGCGATGTTCACCTCAAGCATGATGGAACAGTTTGGATTTGAGACGGCACCGCATTACGCCGCTGAACGGACAGATTTGATTCAATCGGTTTCCTTCCATGCACCGGAGCCGATGATTGCTTTTTGTCAGGCGATTCAGGCGGCATCACCGGTCAATGCCCACGCCTTGCCGATTCCTGATTATATGCCGGGATACGCGGATGATGTCATCATGGCAGCGGGGACGTTCATTCAAGGTTCATCGATCGAGTTATCAGCAGACGGTCCGATCCGGGCGCCGTATACGGCATATGTCCAAGGTGGATTGACTTACAGCCACGTCAAGATTGCCATCGTCTCGGCCGTCAATCAACTGATGGAACAACAATTGATTCAAACGCAACAGGTTTAAAATAAGGGCTTGATGTGAAAATACCTCTGTTACCCCAAGTCGTCTGACTTGTAAGAAAGTCATGTTAACTTTCCTTACATCTCTTGACAACTTGCCTTACAGAGGTTTATTCTCATGAAGTAAGGAAAAAGGAGGAACGAAATGGCAGACTTATCACGACAGTCCAAGCCACTATTTCCCATCGGAGTCGTTCAAGAGTTGACCGCGTTATCTGCCCGACAAATCCGATATTATGAAGAACAGGGATTGATCAAGCCGGAGCGGACAGAGACGAAACGTCGCCTCTATTCGTTTAACGATGTCGATCGTTTGCTGTCGATCAAGGAATATTTGGATCAGGGACTAAATATCGCAGGGATCAAAATGATTTTTGATAATGATCTCGTCAAACGGGAACGTGTTGCGGAAACCGTCGTTAAGACGCGTCCGGAATTATCTGATGGCGAACTATATAAACTCCTGAAAAATGAATTGAAGGAAGCAGGGCGACATGGAAAAACGTCACTCATCCAAGGTGAGCTCGGACGCTTTTTCAAGTAAGTGCCTGTTACCATATAAAAAAGAACCGGAGAGGGGATTTGTCACATGACACGTCGCAACATTACACGAGAAGACATTATGAAAATCGCTAAAGCTGAGGATGTACGTTTTATTCGTTTACAGTTCACAGATATCCTCGGTACGATCAAGAACGTTGAAATTCCAGTCAGTCAATTGGAAAAAGCACTTGATAATAAAATGATGTTCGATGGTTCGTCAATCGAAGGATTCGTCCGGATTGAAGAATCAGATATGTATCTCTTCCCAGACCTCAACACATGGGTTGTCTTCCCATGGACAGAAGACGGAACGGGTAAAGTCGCACGTCTCATCTGTGACATCTATAATCCGGATGGCACGCCGTTTGCAGGAGATCCGCGTGGTCAACTCAAACGGGTACTTAAAGAAATGGAAGAGCTTGGTTTCTCTTCATTCAACGTTGGTCCTGAGCCGGAATTCTTCTTGTTCAAGAAGGATGCAAACGGTCGCCCGACGCTTGAATTAAACGACCAAGGTGGTTACTTCGACCTCGCACCGGTCGATCTCGGCGAAAACTGCCGTAAGGAAATCGTTATCGAACTTGAGAACATGGGCTTTGAAATCGAAGCATCTCACCATGAAGTCGCACCGGGACAACATGAGATTGACTTCAAATATGCCGATGCGATCACGACTGCGGATAACATCCAAACGTTTAAGCTCGTCGTTAAGACGATTGCAGCGAAACATAACCTTCACGCAACATTCATGCCGAAACCACTTTACGGTGTCAACGGTTCAGGGATGCATGCCAACATGTCCCTCTTCAAAGGAAACGAAAACGTCTTCTTCGATGAAGGAAACAGCAACATGCAACTGTCTGACGATGCCCGTGCTTTCACAGCAGGTATCTTGAAGCACGCCCGTGCCTTCACAGCAGTCTGTAACCCGACAGTCAACTCGTACAAACGTCTCGTTCCGGGTTACGAAGCACCTTGCTACGTCGCGTGGTCAGCCCGTAACCGTTCACCACTCGTCCGCGTACCGGCAGCACGTGGTCTCTCAACACGGATCGAAGTCCGTTCGGTTGACCCGGCAGCAAACCCGTACTTGGCACTCGCGACATTGCTCGCTTCAGGTCTTGACGGTATTAAAAACAACCTGAAAGCACCTGAACCAATCGACCGTAACATCTATGTGATGGACAAACCAGAACGTGTCGCAAACGGCATTGACGATCTTCCGTCAACGCTCAGCCACGCACTTGAAGTTCTGAAAGCGGATGACGTCGTCATGAACGCACTTGGCGAGCACATCGCAGAGCACTTCGTGGAACTCAAAGAAATCGAATGGGATATGTTCCGGACGCAAGTCACGGAATGGGAACGCGATCAGTACATGGTCTTGTTCTAATCTCTTGGAACGTCCGAACTTGGTTCGGGCGTTTTTTTGTAGAGGAAATCTGGTCTTGGACAACGAATTCTGTACCAAGGAGGCGTTTTAAATGAAAAAGGCGTATGAAGGAAAAGAGATCACGGTCTATTTTGATGCTGAAGTCTGTATCCATTCCGGTCACTGTGTGAAGAATCTGCCGACCGTCTTTGATGTCAAAAAACGTCCATGGATTGAAGCGGACGGAGCACCGGTCGAAGACGTCATGCGGGTCGTCGACGGATGTCCGAGCGGGGCCTTATCTTACGAACGGAGGGAAGCTTAATGGAATTGAAACGAGGAGATCAAAAGATTGAAGCCTATCTCGACAATCAAGCTGTCGGAGAGATCACATACAGTGATACAAAAGGCGGTAAATGGATCATTGACCACACGTATGTTGATCCGAAGCACCGGAATCAACAGATTGGTGAACAACTGGTCAAAGCGATTGTCGAATGGGCGCGGGAAGAAAACGTCAAGCTGTTGCCGCTTTGTCCATTTGCGAAACGGGAATTTGAGCAGACGCCGGATTATGCGGATGTATCGGCTCAATAAAGAAATTGATACGAATGTTCATTTATAGAAAGACGAGGGCAGTGGGTTTACATCCACTGCCCTCGTCTTGTTTAAAAAGTATCGTTCGCTTCTACTCCTACAGGAAAAAGCGGATCAGCGCCATCGACATGACTCCGGTAATGACCGTGAAGGAAAGACTTTTGCTGGTCAGTGCGACAAGGACTGTCGGTACTGATGCTGCGAGATGAAGAGAAGACAGCGTTGGATAATCATCGCTTTGAGCAAGCAACAAGTTTTGAAAAAACAAAGCACTGAGCAGGCAAATCGGGATGAACGACAACCACTCGGTCAACAGGCGGGGCAACGTCAATCCATGCATCAGCAGAAACGGCAAAATTCGTGGAATCAATGTGACAAGACCACAGGCGGCGAACAGGATTAAAAGCTCTAAGTGGATGTCCATCGTGAGATCACTACTCCTATGCTGGCGGCTACCATCGTCGCAAACAAAACAGCAAGTTCCGGTGAGAGGTAGCGCATCGATATGTATAACAACAAGAAAACGAGTACCAGTAAAATTCCGTTCAAGGCAACACGTGACCGTTCACTTTCAAGCTGCAAGTACAACAAGCCGATGAACATTGCTGTCAAGGCAAAGTCCAGTCCGAACCGTTCCGGATCCGGGAACCAACTGCCGACGAGTGCTCCTAGGACAGTCGAAGCAATCCAACTGAAGTAGGCGGTCAGATTCAACCCATGCATGAATTTGGCATCGATCGTTTGTTTCAGTGACGTATTCATGGCGACAGCAAACGATTCATCCGTCAGCAGGGCGCCGATTCCGAACTGGTCGAACCGGTTACGGCTTGCGACGCGAGGCGCAAGTGTCATGCTCATCAGAAGATGCCGGGAATTGACGATGAAGGTCGTTAAGATGATGGCAGAAAAAGGGCTGTTTAGTAACAGTAGACTTGTAATGATGAATTGAGCAGCACCGGCATAAATCAGGATCGACATCAATCCGATTTCGAGTGGGCTGAGTCCGGCAGCGCGTCCGACGATACCGGCAGAAAAACCGATTCCGAGATAACCTAGAACGGTAGGCAAACAAGCTTTGACACCTGCTTGAAATGAACTTGCCATGTAAGGTACCCCCTCTCATTATGATGTGTTATCAGCATAGCATCAACGAAACCGCTTGGAAATAAACTGGTCAATATTTTCATATGTTTCCTTGACATAAGTCGTGTCCATTGGTGGTAAAGAGTAAGTGGTACGGCAAAAATTCGTTAGACGAAGGAGCGTTCAAGATGGATAAATTAATGCAAGATGCGAACCGGTTTGTGTCAGATATGGTCGATGGTCTCGTTTTAGCACATCCCGATCTTTATGCAAAAGTCGACGGAGTTAATGTCATTAAACGAAAAGAACCACTGAACGGGAAAGTCGCTCTCGTGTCTGGTGGGGGGAGCGGTCATGAACCGGCCCATGCAGGATTCATTGGAGACGGGATGCTCGCAGCAGCAGTCTGCGGAGAAGTCTTCACTTCACCGACACCGGATATGGTACTAGAAGGAATCAAAGCGGCAGACGGCGGAAAAGGGGTTTTGCTTGTCGTCAAAAACTATTCCGGTGACGTCATGAACTTCGATATGGCAAAAGAATTAGCCGAGCTGGAAGACATCGAAGTCGAGACGGTCATCGTCAATGATGATATCGCCATCAAAAAAGAGGAAGATCGACGGGGTGTCGCGGGGACGATTTTTGTCCACAAGATTGCGGGAGCTGCGGCAGCAGAAGGCAAGTCGTTAGCAGAAGTCAAAGTGATCGCAGAAAAAGTCATTGCCGGTGTCCGTTCGATCGGGATGGCCTTATCTCCCTGTTATATGCCAGAAAGCGGGAAACCTGGTTTTGATCTGCATGAAGACGAGATGGAGATCGGAATTGGGATTCATGGAGAAAAAGGGCTTGAGCGGAAACCGATTGCTTCCGTCGAAGCAATCGTCACAGAGTTACTCGATCGACTGACAGCGGAAGTATCAGACAAAAAAGTCGCGGTGATGGTGAACGGGATGGGTGGAACGCCGGTATCGGAATTGTATATCACCTATAAGTATGTTGCGGAACAACTCCAGGCCAAAGGGTACGAAATCGTTCGCCCGTTCGTCGGCAATTATATGACATCCCTTGAGATGCATGGTTTTTCGATCACCCTGCTCCCGGTTGACGATGAACTGATCGGCTATTTGGATGCAAAAACGAATGCGATTGGATTCTAACTAGAAGAGGTGCAGACAATGAAGTTATCAACGGAAACATTTCGTGACGCGTTGCTCGAAGCAGCAAAACAAATCGAACAACATAAAGATGAACTGACGGATCTCGACCGGGAAATCGGTGACGGTGACCACGGCATCAACATGTCTCGCGGCTTCCAAGCGGTTCAGAAGGAACTTGAGGCGCAGACAGAATATGAAGATCTCGGCGCTTTATCCAAGCAGGTCGGGATGACGTTGATCAAGACGGTCGGAGGTGCTTCCGGACCGCTCTATGGGACGGCATTCGTCAAGTTTGCAGGAGCCTTCAAAGGAAAAACCGAAGCGGAAGGGGATGAGTTGGCAGCCGCCTTCAAAGAAGCGACGGACGGAATTAAAATGCGTGGGAAATCGGAATTCGGGCAAAAAACGATGGTCGATATCTGGACGCCGTTTTATGAAGCGCTCGAGCAAAAAACTGATTTAAACCAAGCGCTCGATCAAGCGTTGGTCGATACAAAAGAACGTGTGGCGACAAAAGGACGGGCTTCGTATTTTGGAGAGGCGACGATCGGCGTTCAAGATCCCGGTTCCCTGTCCAGTGCCTTGCTGTTACGTGCGATCGTGGAGGTGCTTCGATGATTAACTTGATTTTGGTCTCGCACAGCGAAAAGTTAGCGGCAGGACTCAAGGAATTGTTAGCCGAGATGGCGCCCGATACACCGGTGTTACTCGCAGCCGGGCTTGCGGACGGCAGTATCGGTACCGATGCGTCCCGCATCGAAGAAACGATGAATGAGCTGACCGATGACGGATTGATTTTAACGGATATCGGTTCAGCGACGATGAACGCAGAACTTGCCCTCGAGTTATATAGTGGGGACCGGAGCGTTCAGTTCGTCGAGGCTCCGCTTGTCGAGGGTGCCTTTTTAGCAGCTGTCTTAAGTGGTCAATCCAAGTCGTTAGATGAAATCGTCACCGGCTTGAAGTCCGAATTTGAATAAATGATTACGATAACAAACAAGCGCGCTCCAGAACGATGGAGCGCGCTTGTTTCGTGAAGGCTAAAAAAACCTGACGTTCCGATGGGGAACGTCAGGAAAATCGAGTTAAGCGTTGACTTCTTTTTTACTTGGTTTAAACGCCATCGTCGCTTCCACCGCTTTTTGCCAACCGGCATAACGCTGTTCACGATCGTCTTCTTTCATCTCTGGTTTGAACTGACGATTAAGTTTCCATTGTTTTTTGATTTCTGCTTTGTCTTTCCAGTAACCAACTGCTAAGCCGGCAAGGTAAGCGGCACCGAGGGCAGTCGTTTCGTTGATTTCTGGACGATCGACCGGGACACCTAAAATGTCCGCTTGGAACTGCATCAAGAAGTCATTCGAAACGGCACCACCGTCGACGCGTAACGTTTTCAGCTCGATGCCCGAATCTTTTTCCATTGCCGTTAAGACGTCACGTGTCTGGTAAGCGAGTGATTCGAGTGTCGCCCGGACGAAATGTTCTTTTTCCGTTCCGCGCGTTAAGCCGAAGATCGCTCCGCGGACATCACTATCCCAGTAAGGAGCGCCGAGTCCGACGAACGCAGGGACGACATAGACGCCTTCTGTTGAATCCACTTTCAATGCATAGCCTTCCGAATCCTTGGCGTTTTTCAGCATCCTTAACCCGTCACGTAACCACTGAACCGCTGACCCGGCAACGAAGATGGATCCTTCAAGTGCATATTCGACTTTACCGTCGACGCCCCAAGCGATTGTCGTCAACAGACCGTGGTCCGAAGAAACAGCTTTTTCACCGGTGTTCATCAACATGAAGCAACCTGTTCCGTATGTGTTCTTTCCTTCACCTGGTTCGAAGCACGTTTGGCCAAACAAGGCAGCTTGCTGGTCACCGGCGATACCGGCGATGGGAACTTCAAAACCGAAGAAGTGGTATGGAACGGTGTTATCGTACACTTCACTCGATTGACGGACTTCTGGCAACATTGATTTCGGAACCGTGAGGATTTCGAGTAATTCATCATCCCATTTTTGTTCGTAAATGTTATACATCAATGTTCGTGAAGCGTTCGTATAGTCCGTGATATGCGTTTTTCCGCCGGACAGTTTCCAGACGAGCCACGTATCGATCGTTCCAAACAGCAGTTCACCGTTTTCAGCCTGCTCGCGCGCTCCTTCGACATTATCTAAAATCCATTTGACTTTCGTACCGGAGAAGTAGGCATCAATCAGCAGACCTGTTTTATCACGGAATTTTTGATTAAGTCCTCGGGCATTCAACTCATCGCAGATACCGGATGTTTGACGAGATTGCCAGACGAGTGCGTGATAGACTGGTTTACCCGTCTCTTTGTTCCAGACGACCGTCGTTTCACGTTGGTTCGTGATTCCGATACTTGCGATTTCACTAGGTTTGATATCCGCTGTTCCGAGAGCATCCGCCATGACAGCAAGAATGGATCCCCAAATTTCGTTGGCATCATGTTCGACCCAACCTGGTTGTGGGAAATATTGTTTGAATTCACGTTGTGCGGAGTTGACGATATGACCATCATGATCAAAGATGATGGCGCGTGAGCTTGTTGTACCTTGGTCGAGTGCTAAGATATACTTGTTTTCCATTCTGAAATCCCCCTTGAAATGTGAGTTGAAATCCGTCAGTTAATTAAAAGAGCATTTGATGAAGGAAGACGGCAATCGCGCCACCGATGAATGGTCCGACGACCGGAATCCAAGAATAACCCCAATCCGATGAACCTTTTCCTTTGATTGGTAAGATGGCGTGCGCAATCCGTGGACCGAGGTCACGAGCTGGGTTGATGGCATAACCTGTCGTACCACCAAGCGATAGACCGATGACGACAACAAGTAGACCAACGATTAACGGGTTTAACCCATCGGCGAACGAGTTTGCGCCAAACGCTAGAATTCCGAAAACCAAGACGAACGTTCCGATAATCTCAGAAACAAGATTTGATCCGGTATGACGGATAGCTGGTCCTGTTGCAAAGACACCTAATTTTGCAGCTTGGTCATCTGTCGCTTCAAAATGTTTCATGTAATGAAGCCAAACGAGTACCGCACCGATAAAGGCTCCGATTAACTGAGCAGCGATGTAGACGGGTACATCTGCCCATGGTAAATCAGAGTTTAACGCTAGCGACAAAGTGACCGCTGGATTAAGGTGGGCACCACTGGCGGCTGCAACATAAACTGCAGTCATGACGGCGAGACCCCAAGCAAATGTGATGACGATCCAGCCGCTGTTCTCAGATTTCGTCTTTTTCAAGACAACCCCTGCAACGACCCCATCACCGAGCAAAATCAGAATCATCGTTCCAATCAGCTCACTAGTAAAGTTACTCATGCAAAAACCCTCCCTTTGGATTGAAGCAAATATTGGCCTTTCCATTTAAACCTACATCTAAATGATAACGTTTTCAATACAATTAATTGCAATTCGGAAATGAAATTTCCTTAATTTATGTTTAAAAATATGAAAAATGGATATTAAAAAACCCTTTGTTCATTTTTACGATGAACGAAGGGTTTTCAGCGACGCTTTTTTCGCTTCTTTTTTGTTCGAAAGAAGCTGCTAGAGTGATCGAGAACGATATGTATCGTACTGGCGGCGATGATGCCGATGATGAAAGCGGGCATCGCTTCAAACCAAAGATCGACCGTCTCCGAGGCGATGATTTTGGTATACAGCGCCAAAAACAGCAAAGGAATGACGAAAGCAGCACTGTATAACAGTCGGATGATATCACCGATGATCAAACCATGTGACCAGATCGAGCGATGCGGCATGATTTTGACGTACGGCATCCAAAGCACTCGAAACGGTCCGAGACGATAATAGGGCTCCGATTTTAAGTCCAAGTCAGGAGAGAGCCAAAGTGTGCCGACAGTAATGCCGACAGCAGTAGGTAACCAATCCGTCTGCTGTGTTGCGACCGAATACGCAACGTAACCTGCCAAGGCGACGGTATTGACCGTATCATGTACGTTTCCAGAAGGCATAAAAAAAGACCAGCTGAGCTGGTCCCTCACTTAGTGGATCGTCCGGTATACGCCAATGACCTTGCCAAGAATCGAGACATTATCGAAATACATCGGGTCCATCGAATCGTTTTCTGGTTGGAGACGCACTTGTTGATCTTCTAAGAAGAACCGTTTAACTGTCGCTTCGCTATCTTCGGTCATAGCAACGACGATTTCACCGTTTTCTGCCGTGTTCTGTTGACGTACGATGACACGGTCACCGTCAAGAATCCCTGCGTTAATCATCGATTCACCGTCGATTGTCAACATGAAGACGTTTTCGTTCCCGACGTAGTGAGCCGGAAGCGGGAAATGTTCTTCGATGTTTTCGATTGCTGTAATCGGAAATCCAGCGGTTACTTTCCCGATGACGGGAATGTGCACGATCGCTTCGTGATCATCTTCAGGTTTATCAACCAATATCTCAATCGCACGTGGTTTTGTCGGGTCACGGCGAATCAGTCCGCGTTTTTCTAGACGATCCAAATGACCGTGTACCGTTGAGCTTGAAGCAAGACCAACAGCTTCACCGATTTCACGAACTGAAGGTGGATACCCTTTCAGTTTCACTTGAGCGACGATATAATCAAGGATTTCTTGTTGTCGTTTCGACATTTTCCGCATATGAATTGCCACCTCTTTTCGGAATGGTTTTTTGAAGGATAATAAGAATACATGTTTCTAAAATCACTATAACATAGAACAAATGAGCGTACAAACAATTGTTCGACATTTTGTGTTGACCGAACACTGGTTCTTGGTTTATGATGAGTTATGCGAACAATTGTTCCGGGAACATCTATTCTAAATCATTTTAATTTGGAGGGATTCATCATGATGCATACGATTCGTACCCATGCCTTTTCCATTGTTTTTTATACGCTCAGCCTTGCTTTCATTCTTTTCCTTTTAACACCTCGACCGGACGAAAAGGTCGATCAACTCCTGACTGCTTCTGTCACTGTCGATCAAAATGCGACAGTCGAACAAGTTGCCGAAGTTTACAATGACGGTTCGATGACGGATCAAGAATATGTCGAGTGGTTGATTGAGAATAATGAACTGAAGACGACTCATGTCATTTCGAAAAACAAAATCGTTGTACCAATCGCGCAACAGTGACAAACTGTAAAAGTTGTTATTGAACGAACAGGGGTGTGAAGTAGTATGAGAGTCGTAATCTACTGTCGCGTCTCGACGGAAAAAGAAGCACAGGATAGCTCGCTTGAGCGGCAAAGATCAGAACTGTCGGGACTCGCTGCAACAAAAGAATTTGAAGTCGTGGATATCATCACGGAAAAAGAAAGTGGTTATGACGTCGATCGGGAAGGGATGTTAACTGTTCTTGACTACGTGACGCGTCAAACGGTCGACGCTGTTCTTGTGACGGACGATACACGAATTGGACGTGGGAATGCGAAGATTGCGATTTTGCATACGTTTCGAAAACATCATGTCCAACTGATGACGATGGAATCAGACGGCGAGTATAAATTGGCCGATGCCGAAGCGATGGTTCTTGAGATCGTCTCGCTTGTCGAAGAGTACCAACGCAAATTGCATAATGCAAAAATTGCTCGTGGTATGCGACGGGCGGTCGAAAATGGATTCCGTCCCGAACAGAACCTCAATCGCCAAGGTGAGAATGCAGGCCGGAGCCGAAAAGAAGTACCGATTGAAGAAATCGTCCGATTACGTGACTTAGGACTGACGTTTGCCGATATTGCCGTCACGCTAAGAGGCATGGGGCATGACATCTCAAAAGCCACCGTTAACCGTCGTTATCTGGAATATAAAGAAGTCGTCAATTCTTACGAATGAGAAAGCAGGTGGATGCGCGAACGACGCATCAAACTTGCTTTTTTTTTTCGTCTCTTTTACAGTAAGATTACTATTGAATGCTCGATGTCGAGTCAACAGAAAGAGGGATATCATGTTATCACAAGAACAACTAGACCGGATTAATGAATTAGCCAATAAATCAAAAGTCGAGCCGTTGACGGATGCGGAGACGGCAGAACAAAAAGAACTACGAACAGCGTATTTGAAAGCTTTCCGTGGTTCATTCAAAAATCAGATGATGGGTATCAAAATCGTCGATGAAGAAGGAACGGACGTTACGCCGGGAAAATTAAAGCAAGCACAAGAAGAAGAACGGAACAAACAGTAATCAGACAAAAGCTATGTCGCTCAATGGATGAGCGGGGTAGCTTTTTTTGATGAAAATCAGGTAATGTGTCTTCCGAAAGTACTCGAAAAACGGCAATAGAGAGCGCATTCATTTTAATGTGACATACTATTTAGAAAAGTTGTATCACATTTCTTGATATGCTAAAATGAGAAGGAATTTGTGAAAAAGAGAGAGGATGATTGTTTTGACGAACATGACAACAGTAGAATTATTAGCAGTAAATACGATTCGTACCTTATCAATTGATGCAGTACAAAAAGCGAACTCGGGTCACCCGGGAATGCCGATGGGTGCAGCACCGATGGCATTTACATTATGGGCGGATCATATGAACCACAACCCTAAAAATCCAGAATGGTTCAACCGTGACCGTTTTGTACTTTCAGCAGGACACGGTTCAATGCTTCTCTACTCACTCCTCCATTTATCAGGTTATGATCTTGCGATGGATGACTTGAAGTCATTCCGTCAATGGAATTCGAAAACACCAGGTCATCCAGAGTACCGTCACACGGCAGGTGTTGATGCGACGACTGGTCCACTCGGACAAGGCATCGCGATGGCTGTCGGGATGGCGATGGCAGAACGTCACTTGGAAGCAAAATACAACCGTGACGAGTTAAACGTCGTCGATCACTTCACATACGGAATTTGCGGCGACGGCGATTTAATGGAAGGTGTTTCGGCAGAAGCGGCATCACTGGCAGGACATTTAGGTCTTGGTAAATTGGTCGTCCTGTATGATTCAAATGACATCTCACTCGACGGTGACTTGGATAAATCGTTCTCTGAAAACGTCCAACAACGTTTTGAAGCGTACAACTGGCAAGTCATTCGCGTTGAAGATGGAACGGATCTCGATTCGATTTCAAAAGCGATCGAAATGGCAAAAGCCGAAACAACAAAACCAACGTTGATCGAAGTCAAAACGGTCATCGGATTTGGTTCACCAAACAAATCAGGAAAATCCGCTTCACACGGTGCACCACTCGGAGACGCTGAAATCAAGTTGACGAAAGCAAGCTACATCTGGGACCACGAAGAATTCTACGTGCCGGACGAAGTCAAAGACTTGTTCGAAGAGCGGATCGTCAAACGTGGCGCTGACACGGAAGCAGCATGGGCTGAGAAAATGGAACACTACAAAGCGGCACATCCGGAATTGCATGCGGAACTCGTTCAAGCAATCGCCAACGAACTGCCAAGCAACTGGGAAGCAGATTTACCAACATATGATCTGACTTCTAAAAAAGCAACACGTCAGACAAGTGGTGAAGTCTTGAACGCCCTTGCGAAAAACATCCCGACAATCTTCGGTGGTTCAGCTGACTTAGCGGGATCAAACAACACGATGCTCAAAGGGGAAGCGGACTTCGATATCGATCCAAGTGGCCGTAATATCTGGTTTGGTGTCCGTGAGTTCGCGATGGCAGCAGCTGTCAACGGTATGGCGTTACACGGTGGTGTCATTCCTTACGGTGCGACATTCTTCGTCTTCTCGGATTATTTACGTCCAGCTGTCCGTTTAGCTGCGTTGATGGGTATCCAGTCGATCTTCGTCTTGACACATGACTCGATTGCCGTCGGAGAAGATGGTCCGACACACGAGCCGGTCGAACACTTGATGAGCTTCCGTGCGATGCCGAACTTGACGGTCTACCGTCCAGCAGATGGAAAAGAAACGATTGCGGCTTGGAAAACAGCGGTCCAATCGAAAAACAAACCAACACTTCTCGTCATGACGCGTCAAGGATTACCGGAACTTGAAGGTACGACGGTCGAAGGTGCTGAAAAAGGCGGATATGTGATCGCAGGTGACATCGAAACAGCGGATACGATCTTGATGGGAACAGGTTCTGAAGTCCATCTCTTGGTTGAAGCGCAACAACAGCTTGGTGAAAAGGTTGCCGTCGTCTCACTTCCATCATGGGAATTGTTTGAAGCTCAATCGGCAGAGTACAAAGAATCCGTCTTACCAAAACGGATCACAAAACGTCTTGCGATTGAAGCCGGTGCTTCACTCGGATGGTACAAATATGTAGGAACAGAAGGTCAAGTCATCGGAATCGACCGCTTTGGTGCTTCTGCTCCTGGGGATCTGCTCTTAAAAGAATATGGCATGTCTGTCGAAAATGTCTTGAACACAGTCAAGCAACTCGGTTAATGAAGAAAGGTGCGCAAGCGCGCACCTTTTTTTTGCATTATCTATGCAAAGGCTTTAAATTATAGTATAGTAAAAAGCGACGTTTGAAGTTAGAGGAGGAAGCAACTTGGCTACATGGATTTGGATTTTAATTGCCCTTCTTTGCTTGGTAGCTGGTGTCGCCCTTGGTTTCTATATCGCTCGCCGATACATGATGAACTATTTGGAGCAAAACCCGCCAATCAACGAAGATATGATTAAGACATTGATGATGCAAATGGGTCAAAAACCATCACAAAAGAAAGTCAACCAAGTGATGCGTTCGATGAGTGGTTCAATGAAATCACCAAAAAAATAATGACTTGTAAAAGGAGACCAGTTTGGTCTCCTTTTGTTTGCTATTTTTTAGGAAGATGGCTAATCTAAAATGTGAGACTATTAAAAATACTCAATCGATTTAAAAAAAGGGGGGACTTGTATGGGAGTCTTCAGGAAACTGAGTTGGTTTTTTCGACTCGAATGGAAGGCATACAGCCTGGGCATCATCTGTTTGATTTTTGTAGCCGGACTGGAACTGATTCCACCGAAAGTGATCGGTTCGACTGTGAACGGTCTGAGTGAAGGCAGTTTGACGAAGGATGACTTGATGAAGCTTGTCGGAACATTGGTGTTGATTGGGGTATCTACCTATGTCATTCGATATTTTTGGCGGTTTTTTATCTTTGGTGCCTCAATCCGGCTCGGGCGGTTATTACGGAGTCAACTCTATGGGCATTTTTCGGATTTAGACCAGTCATTTTATAAAAAGTACCGCAGTGGTGATTTGATGGCCCATGCGACAAACGACGTGCAGGCGGTCTCGATGACGGCGGGGGCCGGTATTTTGACACTCGTCGATTCGGTGACGATGGGGAGTTTCGTCATCATCACGATGGTGACGACGATCAGCTGGAAACTGACGGTCGTCTCATTATTACCGATGCCACTGATGGTCTATCTGACCTCACGTTACGGCAAGATGTTACACTCGCGGTTCCATGACGCCCAGGAAGCATTTTCCGATTTAAACGACAAGGTCGCGGAAAGTGTCAGCGGTGTCCGCGTCTTGAAGGCGACGGGAGAGGTCGAATCGGACGTCGGGACGTTTACATCATTATCGGACGACGTCGTTCAAAAGAACCGCCGTGTCGCGAAGATTGATGCCTTGTTTGATCCGACGATTTTTGGATTAGTCGGGTTGTCGTATATCATCGCCGTCGGATACGGTGCCTACTTACTGCAACAAGGTGAAATCCGGATCGGGGATATCGTTTCCTTTACTACATATCTAGGATTGTTAACATGGCCGATGCTGGCATTTGGTTGGTTGTTTAACATCGTCGAACGGGGACGGGCGTCCTACGACCGGATCGAGCGGATGCTTGCGATCGAACCGGAAATCAAAGATGCGAAGGAAGCGGCGACGACAGTCACGTCAACCGATTTACATGTCTCGATTGACCGTTTTCTTTATGATACGCAACCCGTCCTCCAAGAGATCGATGTGACGCTGAGACCGGGACGGACCCTGGGGATCGTCGGGCGAACCGGTGCCGGAAAATCGACGTTCGTTCGTTTATTGTCACGGGAATATGATGTCAAATACGGATCTATTTCGATTGGCGGCCAAGACATCAAACAATTGATGCGTGAAACGGTCCGGAAACAAGTCGCCATCGTCCCGCAGGATCATTTCCTGTTCTCGGCCACGATTGCTGATAATATTGCGTTCGCAAAACCGGATGCCTCGATGGAACAGATCATGGAAGCGGCTCGGATTGCGGCGGTCCATGAAGATATCCTTGGCTTCACGGAAGGGTATGCAACGATGGTTGGTGAACGGGGTGTGACGTTATCCGGAGGTCAAAAACAACGGATTTCGATTGCCCGTGCCTTACTCGCCGATTGTCCGATTCTCGTCCTCGATGATGCGTTGTCGGCCGTCGATGCGAAAACGGAAGAAGCGATCATCGATCACTTCCGGACTGCGGATGATAAACAATCACAAATCATCGTCGCCCACCGACTGTCTGCTGTCTCGCATACGGATGAGATCATCGTCCTCGATGCCGGCCGAATCATCGAGCGAGGGACACATGACGAGTTGCTCCACCGGGGTGGCTGGTATAAAGAAACCTATGACCGCCAGCAGCTCGAGTCACTCGTCGAACAAGGAGGTGGAACGTTTGAATCATGATATCAACGAAAAGGCGGTCCTGAAACGATTGCTCGGATTCGTCAAACCATTTAAAAAACAAGTGTTGGTCGCTTTTTTGCTTCTCCTGATTACGACAGGTGCAAAGCTTGGAGGACCGTATCTCGTCAAAATCTTCATCGATGACTATGTCACGGTCGGCAACTATCCCGTTCAAGAAGTGGCACTTTTGTTTGGGGTCTACTTGTTACTGCATACGACGGGAATCGTCGTCGATTATTTACAGGCGTTCGAGTTCCAAAAGATTGCCTTACAGGTCATTCAACGCCTGCGGATTGATGTGTTTCGTCATGTCATGCATCTCCGGCTCGGATACTTCGACCGCACACCAGCCGGCGTCCTCGTCTCGCGGATCACCAATGACACGGAAGCGATCAAAGAGCTGTACATCGGTGTTTTGTCGACGTTTGTCCAAAGTGGGGTCCAGTTGGTCGGGACGTACGCATTCCTCTATCTATTAGAGCCACGCTTAGCGACGATTGCCTTAGTGCTGCTGCCGCTGTTTTACTTCATCATCTGGATCTACCGCCGTTATTCAACAAGATATTATGCGGAAGTCCGGGATTTGTTGTCAAAAATCAATGGACAACTCAATGAATCGATTAACGGAATGGCGATCATTCAACAATTTCGCCAGGAAAAACGATTGATGGCAGAGTTCGAAGAAACCAACGTTGCCCACCAGGATGGGCGCTATAAAAACTTGAAGCTGGATAGTTGGTTACTTCGTCCCATCATCGAATTGTTGCTCGCGTTGACCATCGCAACGTTAGTCACCTATTTTGGTGTTTTATCCTTTTCCCAAACGGTCCAAGTCGGGGTCGTCTATGCCTTTATCAGTTACATGGAACGGATTTTCCAGCCGGTCCAGCAAATCATGCAACGCCTGTCTGAATTCCAACAGGCTGTCGTCTCGGCAGATCGGGTCTTCAAAGTGCTCGATACCGATGAGCCGGAACCTTCTAAATCGATAGCGGGTGATGCGGAAGTATCGGACGGACATATCGTCTTTGAAAATGTCCGCTTTAGTTATGACGGAGAAAAAGAAGTCTTGAAGGGGATCTCCTTTGAGGCGAAAAAAGGGCAGACCGTCGCTCTAGTCGGTCAGACAGGAAGCGGGAAAAGTTCAATCATCAATATCTTGATGCGGTTTTATTCGTATCAGTCCGGTCGGATTTTGATCGACGGTCAACCGCTCGAACAGCTACCGGAAGATGAACTGCGGCGGCATATCGGACTTGTCTTACAAGATTCCTTCCTCTTTACGGGAAGTGTCGCCGATAATATTCGTTTGTTTGATCCCTCGATTCCGTTCAAGAAAGTGGAGGAGGCCGCGCGATTCGTCCAGGCGGATGGGTTCATCAATCAGCTCGATGAGCAGTACGACAGCCCGGTTGCGGAACGCGGAGCAACGTTTTCTG
Organism: Exiguobacterium sp. s128; assembly: GCF_018618815.1. NCBI lineage: Bacteria > Bacillati > Bacillota > Bacilli > Caryophanales > Exiguobacterium > Exiguobacterium sp. s128. Next base: position 25,682 of record NZ_JACSMT010000007.1, read on the forward strand.
CAGGGGAACGACAATTGGTTTCCTTCGCACGGACGATGGCACGGGATCCAAAAGTCTTGATTCTCGACGAAGCTACGAGTTCGATTGATACGGAAACCGAAGAAAAAGTCCAAGTGGCTTTAAAACGAATGCGGGAAGGGCGCACGACGATTGCGATTGCCCACCGCCTGTCGACGATCCAGGATGCCGACTTGATTTTAGTCCTCCATCAAGGAGAAGTCGTCGAACAAGGAAATCATCAGACGTTGATTGAAAAAGATGGATTATACAAAAAGATGTATGAGTTACAATCCGGACATGTGACATCTGTTTCATGACAAAAAAAGCCTGCCAGGCGATCTCGCCCGGCAGGTTGTTTGTGTTTAAAATTAGTAGACAGTGACTGTGACGTTTTGACGTCCCCAGTTGAGTGCTTCTTGTTGTGAACCAACGAGAAGGTCAAGTTTGTTACCTTGGATTGCGCCGCCACGGTCAAGTACGATTGCTTCACCGATACCTGAGATGTGCATGCGTGTACCGATTGGGTATTGTGCTGATGCTGCTACGATACGCATACCATTGTACGTGATCGTATTTGTTACATCATAACCGCTGGCAGTTAAGGCACGGCCGTTATAAAGCTGGCTACCATTGTTTGATGGATCATTTGTGTACGCTGTAACGTTCATCGTTACTTTCGTACCCGATTTAGCTGCTGTTGTTGTTTGTTTTGTTGCTGTAGCAGGTTTAGCTGCTGCCTTTGGAGCTGGTTTTGCAACAGGAGCTGCTTTTACTGCTGGTGCAGCTTTAGCTGTTGAACCTGCTAATGTTGTATAAGCGCTGTGTACGTAACGTGTTTTCCCGTCGATTGTTGTTTTGATCCAAGCACCGACTTTGCTTTCTACGTTAACGGACTGACCTTTATACAGGTTGCCTACATCTTTAGAGTTAGTAGTTGGTTGCGAACGAACGTTTAATACTGCCGTAGTGACTGTAGCTTTTTTAAAGTCGAACGAAGAACCGGCTGAAGTGTAAGTGCCGTGAACATAACGTTTTTGGCCGTTGATGTTTGTTTGAATCCAAGCACCAGAACGTCCTTCGACATTTAATTTTTGACCTTTATATACGTTACCTACATCCGCTGATGCCGTTGTAGGTGCTGTGCGTACATTTAATACCGCTGTATTTACCGTTACCGTCTCTGAGGCAGCCTCTGTCTCTTGGGCGAATCCTACTGATAGAGCCGTTGCTGCAAGACCTGCAGCGAAAACTGCTTTTTTCATTATTGATGTCCTCCTGACATATGCTGTGTTTACTGTTCCTACTTTACACGGCAATTCAGGGTTGTGCGTTTACAGGTCGGAGTCATTCAAGTTACAAACTGTGCTAGTGTGACAAACAGATTGCAAAAATGCGTGTTTTGTCACGCGTGGGTCATAATACATGGAAAAATGATTCCAATATAGGACTTTAGGTGGGGTATAGCGGAAATATTCTAACTATTCCTCTGACCAAAGACTCAAAAAAAAGAAATTTCGAAATGAAAAGCAGTAATGGAGGATAGGTTATGGAATCGGATGATTTTCAACCCGTTATATAGAAGAAACACGAAAAAACCGCTGACGCAGGAATATCGTCAACGGTTGTCTCTATATATTATGTTGGAGCCAAAGGAAGGGAACCTCCCGATGACACGTCTCGTAGATTCGGGTTATCCTAAAACCGAGTCGTTTGAACGTGGGTACGTATACTTTTGGACGAACCGAGAATATTCGAGCAGTAACAAATCCAGTTCGTGGCTCAGCTTTAAAACATGCGGGGAGGTGAAACTAGACCGATCGGCTTGATGATACAGTTCACTTCGCTTTGCTTCAATCGCTAAAGTCAATAGATGTTGGCTTGTCATAGCATCCTCCCTTACATTGGTGTCATATCCATATTCTAGCAAGTGCTTTTCACAAGCGCAACGCCATTTCCGTCGTTTTGTGTAAATGTAATTTTTTTGTAATTTCCGTCTTCGTGAATCTTTTTAATCTTTCGGAAGATAATAGGTGCTAAATGTTGATTAGTTTGGCAAAATAGAGAAGGAACTTCTTCTTATTAGAAAGGAGCTGCTGAAATGGAGCTCTCGCTTTGGTTAGCGTTCGGTGCAGGGGTATTGTCATTTGTTTCACCTTGTACGCTTCCGTTATATCCGGTTTTCCTATCGTACATTACCGGTGTTTCCGTAACGGATTTAAAAGAAAAAGGGGTCAGAGAAAAACGTTCATTGTTGCATACATTAGCGTTTTTAGTTGGATTTGCGATGGTGTTTGCGGTGCTCGGTCTGTCGACTTCGCTTTTAGCGGATGTCTTCATTACGTATCGGGATACGCTACGGATGATCGGTGCGCTCGTCATCTTCGTATTTGGTGTCGTCCTGCTGGGATTATGGCAACCGACATTTTTGATGCGTGAAAAAAAGCTCGATTTAGGTGAACGCAAGGGCGGTTACATCGGTACAGTCCTCGTTGGAATTGGTTTTGCTGCCGGATGGACACCTTGTACGGGTCCGATTTTGGCAGGTGTGATTGCACTCGCGGCGACGAATCCAAGTCAAGGGATGCTTTACATGTTATTTTATGTCTTAGGTTTTTCGATTCCATTTTTATTGATGGCCTTTTTCGTCGGTCGTTCGAGACTGTTCGTCCAGTACAGCTTGAAGATGACGAAATTTGGTGGGGCGTTGATGATGGTGTTCGGAATCGTCCTTTATTTTGATGGCTTAAGTGCCTTCGCAGCATGGATGAGTGATCTCGTTGGATTCACCGGATTTTAACAAGGAAGTGATGGGATGATTTGGGTATCAACAGGGGTAGCGCTCGTCATGGGATTGCTGATCAGTTTCATTCGTGTCAAAGCATCAGCTAAACCGACGAACGCTAAAAAAATCTTGATCCCGCCTTTTGCGATGTCGACGGGGATGCTGCAGTTTTTATACCCAGCCTCTCGTCTGACATGGACGGAAGTAGCGGAAGCATTATTGATTGGAGCCATCTTTAGTATTTTTTTGATCAAAACGTCCAACTTTTATGAAGCCGAAGGGCAGATTTATCTGCAACGTTCAAAAGCCTTTTTCATCGTCTTGTTCGGGATTTTGATCGTCCGGACGGTCGCAAAGTTCATCATCGGTGGTCAAATCGATATTTTTGAAACGGGAGGGATTTTTTATCTCGTTGCTTTCGGAATGATCGTGCCGTGGCGGATTGCGATGTATCTGAAATACAAACAAGTCAAGTCGGGGATTGTTCCAGTTGAACATTTACCGCAAAACTAAACGGAAGGATTCTCAAGCGAGAGTCCTTCCGTTTAGTTTTGGAAATAAAGTTCGTAATCGCGCCAGTCGATGGCGTGTTCGTTTAACGCTTTTTTCAAGAATTTATGATCGCGTTTCGGTGTCGCCGAGACATATCCTTTGACGACGAGTTCAGACGTCATCTTCGACGCACGCTCTTCAAGCGCGAACTGTCCGATCCGTCCGGCGATTTTTCGACGTGCCACATCCCGAAATGCGGTCGGAACGGGCATGACCAGTGCATTTAATAAATCAAGTGTTTCATCCGTCCATAAATGGCGGGTCTGGTCGATGTATTCATCTTCCCAGTCCATCATCGATTTGCCGTCTTCTTTCGGAAGTTTCTTTAGGAACTTCCGGAACATGAAGAAACCGCCGATTGCCATCAGTGTGATCATGATAAAGCCCCAGAGCAAAATTCCGTTCATGAACCATGCCATCCGTGACTCATCCCCCTTTCAACATCAACTATAGATTAGCATAATTTTTTTTGTCATGCTATGATAAATGACGGAGAAAGCGAGGCGGAACGATGTTACAACCTTATGTACAATTAGATGAGTCCGGACGACCACAAAAAGGACTGTTGCCGGAGACGGCGGATGGTCGCGTCGTCGAGTTTTATTATGATACGAGCGGAATGGACATTACCGTCATTTTCGTAACGATACCAGCTCAGGATGCCAGTCGGAAACGAGCGTTCACGGTCGGAAAGACGTTTAAGACGATTTCGACGCTGGAAGATTTTACGTTGTTGCGTTATGACTTAATGGACCATCAGATCCTCGCGACACTTGAGATGTTTGCCGATGGATCGAAGCGTCAAATCGATGCTTCGAGATTGCTCGATTACTGACAAAGAAGGAGACGCGGATCGCCGCGACTCCTTCTTTTTTTAGTGTCCGATCGAAATTTTTCCGTCCTCGATCTGCGCGATGCCGCCGATCGGGAACGTGAACAGAGGCATCGTATGACCAAAGTCAGCACCCGCGATGACCGGAATCGATGACAGGGATGGGTACAATTGAACTAAATACTGGAGGTGTTCGTCTGTCATCCGGGTCGTCAGTTGAAAACGACCGAAGACGATGCCACGGATCAAGTCGGCACCCGGTTGCGCCATCAAGGACGCAAAGTCACGGGCGAACGTCGCCGGATGTACTTCGTAATCGTCTTCAAGGAACAAGATGCTATCACGTAAGTCGGGGAAATAAGCAGTACCCTGCAATAAGTTGAGCGTACAGAGGTTCCCGCCCAGCAGACGACCGGCAGCAGTACCAGGTGAAAGGAAAAGATGTCCCGGGTTCGGAAGGGTGACGTCTTTACCGTCCACATGATCGTGCCAATTGTGACTTGGTTGAATGGTCATCGTCTTGTCTTCGAATAACATGTTCCGGAACGCCTGTAACGTGTAGGCATCACGAGAAGCGAGGGCACGTAACATCGGACCAGAATAGGTGACAAGACCACTTTTCGTAAAAATCGCCTGGCTGAGAGCCGTGATATCGGAAAATCCACAAAGTATTTTCGGGTTCCGGCGAATCAACTCGTAATCCAGTCCGTCAAGCAACTCATTCGAACTGAATCCACCACGGACACACAAGATGGCATCGATGGTCGGGTCGGCAAACGCCGTATGCAAATCCTCTAACCGACAGGCAGGATCACTGGAACCAAACGGATTGACTGCCCGGGCATGTTGGCTGATCGAGACGCAAAGACCAAGTGATTGAAGCACCTCGATCGCCCCGTCGAGGATGTTTGATTCGACGGTCGCTAAACTTGATGCCGGTGCCAACAACCGGACATGTGAACCGTCCGTAAGGCGTTTGGGGACGACGGCCGGAATTTGTTGTTCGATACATTCAATCCGGTTACCAAATGGGTCCTTCGTGAAAAACCGCCGGCGTGGTGCCAACCGGTCATCGAACTGAACGGGGTAACCGGCAGTTTGCAATCGAACCGCCACGTCATCCAGTTGAGAAAAGGTGAGACCGGGGTGTGCTTTTTTGGCCGGATGAAAGGGTTCTTCGATTCCGAGATGAAGAGCTGCCGCGTGTGACTGGAACCAGACACCCCCACTTGCTTGTACGCCAAGGGGCTTTTCCACTTCCTCCATATGTAAAAGCCCGGCATAAAAAGCCCGAGCTTGTTCTTCTGAGTCTTTCGGAGCGGCTAATTGTACATGATCTAACATCGCTACACGTCCTCTCAAGAAATTAAACGATGAACTCCGTCACCCGTTTGAGTTCACGTTCGACGAAATTCAAATAAAAGTGTCCATCAATCCGGCGGTCGAGCTCTTGGGCGACTTCATAAATATTCGAGCGGAGCACACCCAGATAAGCGACTTCTGCATGGCGGGCTGCGCGGTACGAAGCTGCATAATGAGCCAACAAGAATTGCAAGTATCCTCTATCCGTCAGCAGAGGGATCAATTGTTTTTTCTCTTCCATCAACCAGACATAGTTTGCGTCGTAATACATCTCGGCGTAGAGATGATACGGTTCATCGCCACCCGTGAACAGAGGTTTGACGCGTTTGACTTCTTGAATCAACTGTTCCGTCCAGTCGAATCGGTCTTTCTTTCGACTGATGAACAAAGGTAAGATATAAGGGTGGGCTTGATCGGGCATTCGTGAACAACCTCGTTCATGACGAATCGCTGCATAAAGCAGTAAGGCACGGTCCTCGAAACCACGTTCGATCGCATACGTCATTCGGCTGAATCCTTCACAAGACGGACAGTCACTTAATTCGTCGGGCGGAGCATCGATCCATTCCGCAAGATAATGGTCGGCCTGTTCTTCGTCACCGAGTTTGCTGTAGATCATAAATCCGATATAGTCCCGTGTCCGGAAAAAACCGCGGCTGTCACAAAAATCAACGAACCGGTCAAAATCTTCTTCTAATAAAGCGACGGGCATATCTTCCTGTTCGGCTGCATAAATTAAATAGGATTTATAGTTCCAGTACAGGTCAAGTTCCTGTTTAGGTGTTAACGTCAATTCCTCTTTTCGGACCCAGTCCATCAATAATGAAAAGGAAACCAAAAAGGAACGGAAGTGTCCCAAATCAAATTGATTTTGAGAAAACGTCCATAAAGCAAGGGGCCGGAGTGTAGCGTCCGTCGTATCCTCAAAGATCGTCCAGAGCGATTCGCCCCGTTCAAGTGAGGGATCGGCCTCTTTTAGGCGGAGATATAAACTGTTCAGTTCTTCATGAGGGTTCATCTGTACCCCTCCTTTCTTATATAAGTATACCACGCACGGATTCAGAAGGTGTCAGTGATGTCGGCGAACAAAAAAATGATTCCGCCCACGATTAGTCGCGGCTCGGAATCATTTCAAGGATTTGTCGATGTGTTGCGTGCGTTGGATGAAGTAGATCACGTATCGTGTAACTGTTCAAGACTTGATGAAACGCAGCAATCGCGTCATCAAAAGCTTCGCGTGCAGGGTCTAGCGAAGGAAGTTCAGACGTTCCTTCAAGTGGATCCAGAAAATGAGTTGTCGGTTCAAACAACTGCACCACGTCACCAATATAAATTTCATCCGGCGGACTTGCTAAACGGAATCCGCCACCTCGACCACGGACAGAATGAATCAATCCACTTTGTCCTAAACGATAGACGACTTTCATCAGATGATTTTTTGAAATGTCGTAACAGTCCGCTACTTCCTGGATTCGGACCAGTCGATCAGAGTGTGCCCCGGCAAATAACAGGGATCTGATTGCGTAATCCGTATAACGTGTCATGCGCATTTTCATCACCTACTTAAATACACATGTTAGAGAAGTTTGAAATGAAGTACAAGTTTAAATGTGTTTATCTAAAGATGCATTTTGAAGATTGAATTAAGCGAATCGGTCAAGCATAATAAACGAGGAGAGGTAGGTCATGTCATGCATTTCGATCAGGCGTTACATCTATTACAATCCGTCGGACCTGAAGTGGACCAAAAAGGCTTACGGATTGCCAGTCGTTTTTATAGACAGTTAGAAATGAAGCATAGCGCAGAATTACAGGAAATCGGACATCTCGAACTCCTGTCTCAAAGTATGGAACTACGGATTTTACGTCTGGGTCAACTGTTGAAACACGTGACGAACCAACAGGAATCAAGTGAATTGTTCAAGATGATTTTATTAAACGAGATCAATCAAACAAAATCGTTTATCTTAACCTATCCGGAAATCGTCAGTCGGGAGATCATCGAAGCGGTCCGGATCGAACTCGAGTTAGCACCGACGGCTCCCGTGCTCGAAGCCTGGCGGATCGTCCATCATCATCTGGTCGAGACGTGCCGCCATTTTTGCAAATACAAGCAACAGGGGGACTGGACACAACTGGATGTCTTGTTAGTCGCGGAAAGCCACCATCTCGGTGCGATCATCGACGAAGCGAAATATGCCTTGATGAGCGGACGGAAAACAACGATTTTACACGTTCGACCAACAAAACCGTCCTCGAAGGATCTGGTGGCGACACTCAACTTACTGACGAAACAAGGATTGATTTTTCACAGCATTCAGGCTGAAGGATGGGACGACGAAGTAGAGACGTTCTTAAAACTCATCTCCATCGACGATCCAATCGTTTTCGTCAGTGGTTCCGGTCGATTCATTGCCGAAGTGCAACGTACGTTAGATCCGTTGCCGGTGATTTTTGGACCATTTGTCGCAGACGGTGTGTTGCCTTCTTAATGGTTAGTTAAGAAAAACAAAAAAGATACGCCCCTAATTATATGGAATGCATCTGACATTCAGACAAAAAAAGAGTTTGTCCTATAAACGATTCGTATTCTCCAGTATTTTGCTCAGGCGGGGGGCAAGTCGCGTAACCATTATTCTAACGGACCAAGTTACCGGATCTTGCCTGCCTCTGGCAGCGCGAAACGCGCTTTTTCCCGTACGAGTAACGGAGAACGAATCGTTTTTTTTCTAAATTCAAAGGCACTTTCCGAAATCAATCGGAAGGTGCCTTTTTAACCATTAGTTGAGATTAAGCCGATTGCGACAACCGTTTGGCCCGCTGGATCGACCGGTCAAGTGCGAGGTAGACGAGTCCGGACAGACAACAAGCGATACCGACACCGGCTAACGCATATTGTCCGTTTCCGGAATCAAGGAACAGTGATCCGAGCAACGGTGCCGTCACACCACCGATCAGCCACTGGATACTCGCGGCCCCGTTGTACGTGCCGCGTAAGTGTTCCGGCGCGATCAAGGCGATGAACGTCATCTGGACCGGAGACATGATCATCTCACCGAGCGTATATAGAGCGTAGATGACAAGTAAGATCGTCACAAGGACGATGTAGTCCGTTCCGAGCGAAAACAGATAGGACGGGACGAAGGCGAGTAAAATCATACCGACTCCGAACACACACGCCCCAAGCAACATGACCTTCCCGAACGCTTTTCCGGACAAGCGCGCTGCGACCGGGAACTGGAACAGGACGACCATGATCCCGTTTAACCCCATCAAGTACGGAAATGGATTTTTGTCATTCGGAAGACCCGGTAAAGCTTCTTTCAAAAATACAGGCAACATACTTTCGACGAGCGAAAAGCCCATCGAGATGAAGACACCGGCAGCGATGAAGATTAAAAAGACATGATCTTTTCGTAAGACGGTGAAGGCGGATAATTGTGGTTCATCCCGTGTCTGTTCCAGCTGATCAGGTTTCGTCTCCGCGATAAAGAACAGCAGGACGAGAGCATAGAGGAAAAAGACGGCGGCGGCGGCGTAAAAAATTAACGACCGGTCGACGAACAAGACGGCGCTCCCGATCAATGGACCAAACGCGGCACCGACATTATGCCCCATCCGGAGGAGACCAAACGATTCGTTCAGTCGTTCGGGTGGCGTGACGTCAGCGACCATCGCGCTGGCTGCCGGGTGGAACAACGAGTTCGTCAGACCAAGCAAGGCATTCATCAGCAGCAACGGCCAAAACGAATCGGCGAATGAAAATCCGATCAACGCGATGACATCGCCGACGATCGAAATGACCATGAGTGGTTTTCGTCCATACAAGTCAGCGAGATATCCACCGACAAATGAACCGAACAACGAGGTGATCGGACCGGTCGCCATGATGATCCCGACTAAAAAGTACGAATCCAGCTGTTCCGAGTAATAGAGAACAAGAAATGGTGCAATCATGAACATCATGACCCCGGTAATCGTTTCCCCGACGAACCGGATCCAGATGTTACGATCAAGCTGTTTTAATGCAGTAAACATAAACAAAACCCCTTATACTTCCGTTTTTAGACCATGAAAAAGACGGATACGCACAATTATGGGCATACCCGTCCTGATATAAGAGGGCAGCATGTACGTATACGCATACGTACACCCTGCTTAATTAAAAATTAAACGATTGGGTGACGTACAGTTGTAGCCAATACGTAAATCGGTTGTTGCTGATTAAATGATTGTGACATTGTACGTCTCCTCCTTCTTGTAATAGTGAACTTCTTCGTCATCGTATAAAAGATTGGAATGTTTTGTCAACTAAAACTCTGAAAATTGAGTCAATAAAGTGAAATGGACGAGACTGCGAAAATTCGGTATGATAGACTAGTTGCGAAAATGAGCGAGTTAACCACTTTTTAAGAAGATTTTTAATATATAGGTGAAAGGAATTACCCTACATGACAAAATTACTCCAAACCGAAGTCGAGAAACGCCGGATCTTCGGAATTATTTCCCACCCGGATGCCGGGAAAACGACATTAACTGAAAAATTCTTACTCCACGGTGGCGCGATCCGCGAAGCGGGATCGGTCAAAGCACGAAAAAACTCGAAATTCGCAAAATCCGACTGGATGGAGATCGAAAAACAACGGGGAATCTCCGTTACGTCATCCGTCATGCAATTTGAATACGATAAAAAAATCGTCTCGATCATGGATACACCGGGTCACTCCGATTTCGGGGAAGATACGTACCGGATCCTGACAGCCGTCGACTCGGCGATCATGGTCATCGATGCCGCAAAAGGGATCGAGTCGCAAACGAAAAAACTATTCCAAGTCTGTCGGATGCGCGGGATTCCGATCTTTACGTTCATCAACAAGATGGACCGTCAAGCGCGTGATCCACTCGAATTGATGGAAGAACTCGAGGAAGTCCTCGGCATTCCATCAGTCGCCGTCACATGGCCGGCCGGATCGGGTCAACAGTTTGAAGGCGTCTATGACCGCGTCAACGAGAAGTTCCATTGCTTCAAGAATGACCGTCTGACGATTGATCTCGGCGAAGAAGGACTCGCAAACGATCAGTTGGCGTCAACGATCAACAACGAGATGTACGATACGTTGGTGGATGAAGTGGATCTGCTCGACGGAGCGGGAAATGCGTATGACGAAGAGTTGATTGCGAAAGGTGAATTGACACCGGTCTTCTTCGGTTCGGCCCTAGTCGACTTCGGAATCACACCGTTGCTTGAGCATTACCTCAACTTGTCACCGTCACCGACACCGCGTGAGTCGAACAAAGGACAAATCGAGCCGGCACAAGAATTCTTCAGCGGCTTTGTCTTCAAGATTCAAGCGAACATGAACCCGAATCACCGTGACCGGATTGCCTTCGTGCGGATCTGTACCGGGAAATTCGACCGCGGCATGGAAGTTGTCCTGACACGGACCGGCAAAAAAATGAAGTTATCCCAATCGACACAGTTCATGGCGGACGAGCGGGAAACGGTCAACGAAGCATTTGCAGGCGATGTCATCGGTCTCTATGATTCCGGCAACTACCAAATCGGGGACACGATCACAAACGGCGATCCGACGCTTCAGTACGAAGCGTTGCCGACGTTCGCGCCGGAATTGTTTTTGAAAGTTTTCACGAAAAACGCACTGAAATCCAAACAGTTCCAAAAAGGTGTCGAACAGCTCGCGCAAGAGGGTGCGATTCAGGTCTACAAGACGGAATACAACGAAATCATCCTTGGGGCGATCGGACAACTTCAATTCGAAGTCTTCGAGCACCGTCTGAAAGGCGAATATGGCGTTGACATCTTAAAAGATGCGGCGAACTTCCAAGTCGCGAAATGGGTCAAGGTGACGGAAATCAGTGAAGTCAAGAAATTGACGGATTCACGGACCGTCCTTGTCTACGACCGTTGGGAAAATCCGGTGCTGTTATTTGCCAATGACTTTGTGTATGAACGGTTTGTTCAGAAAAACGACGGTGTCATCACGCTCGTCGATTCGCCACAATTACTCAAAGACTAATTCAAACAAGGCGTGTCTTTCCGGTTTCAGCGGAAGATACGCCTTTTTTCGTTTTGCGAAGGCGAAACAAGGGTAAAAATTGGAGTCTGTAAAATCATATCTTGGTGAGAGGAATGGTGTTGACGATGGCTAAGAAATTTATCGGGATTTTCCATGATGAATCGAGCTTACATCAGAAAATGCAAGCTCTGAGAGAACAAGGTCATAAGGACTCTGATTTTTCCGTGGTTGGACGGGATGGCGCAGCGGATGAGGCATCGGGTGCTTCCTGGATTGATCAAGTCAAATCGAAGTTCAGTCACGAACCGCCGTTACGGGAAACGTTGAAGCGCGTCGGTCATTCCGATCACGAAGCAGAACAACATTATCAAGAAGTCGAGCGGGGTGGAATCGCGCTGTTCGCAAAAGACCGGCATGACGATCATGATCATGACCACTCACGTGATCATTTACATGATGAAGGGCATCGGCATGACGGAAAAGTCGAAAATCCGGGCGTCAACGATTATGAGTCGGAGCATGAATCCGATCACGACAAGAGCGATCGTTCGAAATGGAAAGCGGACGATCTAGACTAAATAGTAGACGTGAAACTGAGATACTCAGTTTTACGTCTTTTTTTAGGGGAAGTGAAGTTTGTTCATTACCGCTTTAAAAATCGCCGGTGCTATACTGAATGTATCAAAGAGGTGAAGAAAAATGAAAAAAACAGTAGCAACACTAGCCGGAATCGGCGTCCTTGGAGCAGTCTTCATGGCCCGTTATCCGTTATTTGGTCGCCGGCCGTCAAAAGCAGATCAACAGCAGTATACGCGGTCCCGTCAGTTTTCGAACGGAAAGTTTCAGAATGAATTACCGTTCCAACTGAAAATGGAATGGGAGACGATGAAAAGTATTTTAAAAGATTACGGTCGGGAATTACCATCGCTAAAGCCGGTCAAACCGTTACCGGTCGTCCCGTTTGAACGACGGACGGACGGAACAGAGCCGCGGATAACCTGGTTCGGACACTCGGCGTTCCTGCTTGAACTCGATCAACAAACGATTTTCTTTGATCCGATGCTCGGTCGTGCGCCGTCACCGTTCCCGAAACTCGGAGGCGGACGGTTCCAAACGACGGCGCCGGTCGATCTCGATTCGTTGCCGCCGATTGATCTTGTCATCTATTCGCATGATCATTACGATCACTTGGATTATCATTCGATCTTGGCGTTAAAAGACCGGGTCGGTCGATTCATCGTCCCGCTTGGTGTCGCAAGCCGTCTAAAAGGCTGGGGGGTAGATCCGGACCGGATTACGGAACTGGATTGGCACGAATCGGTCGAGACGAATGGTCTCCGTTTGACGGCAACACCAGCCCGGCACTACTCGGGTCGTAACGGGCTTGATCAATTTTCGACGCTTTGGGCGTCATGGGTAATTGAGGGATCGAAGAAAGTCTTCTTCAGCGGAGACAGTGGCTACGGTCCACACTTTAAGGCAATCGGGGAACAGTATGGTCCGTTTGATGTAACCATTATGGAATGTGGCCAATATGATACCCGGTGGTCGAGTTCACATATGTTGCCGGAACAGACACTCGCTGCGCATCTCGATGTCAAAGGGGATGTGCTGATTCCTGTCCATTGGTCGGCGTTTACACTGGCGTTTCATCCGTGGTACGAACCGGTCGAACGTTTACTGAAAGAAGCTGTAAAACATGAGGTGTCGGTCGTGACACCGATGATTGGCGAAAGTGTCACTGCTGCCAGTGAGACACGCAGATGGTGGCGTGAGGTACGGTAAAGTTAGATGAAATGAAACTTGTCTTCTTTTTCCGTGCTTTCCTCAGGCGAGACACGAGCCGTGGCGCCTGTTACTTTCGGACGAGGAGCCGGGTCTCGTTTGCCTCTGACAGCGCGAAAAGCACGCGCTTTTTCCTGTAGGAGTCACGGGAAGAAGCCGAGTTTAATGGACTACTTTCATATGATTTCAAACAAAAAATCCCCACTCTGTCGCGTTTTGCGAGAAAGTGGGGATTTACTTTGACGTATAGATTAACTGGCAAGTCGTTCTGATTTGGCATCGCGGCGTGAACGGAACCGTTCGATGACTTCAAACCCAAGCACAAGCATCGTGCCAATCAATAAGCCGTTACTGAAGAACGGACGTAACGTCAGCGGCAGGATTTCCGCCAAAACCGTCGATTGCAACAGAATACTGATTCCGATGACGGCACAAATCGCAAAGGCATGCTTGCGGCGACTGGTCGTCATGCTGCTTTCAGCAGACTGCCAGGCAATCAGGAACATGTGCGGTAACGTTGCGAGTAAAGCCGCACTGGCGACACTGCGCGGCAACGTCGCGATGATGCCGATGATACTCGGGAAAAACCCGACCAAGGCGATGACAAGTGAGGCAATCAAAAACGGACGGCGTTCCTTACTTCCCGTCTGGGCGATGAAACCACTTGTGATCGGCAACGGGACCGGAACGAGCGTCGAGAACGTCGCCGCGATCAAGTGAATGATCCCTTCGACCGTGAGCCCTTGATTCAAGGCCCCTTTTTTCTGAATCGTCGCTTCGACGGCGCTTAACGCGGCAATCAAGTTGACGATCAAAAGAATCGCAAACGGAATCGCGACCAAAAAGGCGCTGCCGTCAAATTGCGGCATCCCGAACGGTAAGGCGGACGGAACGGCAAAGATACCGGACGCTTCCGGTAACGACGGACGGCTGACCAACCAGCCGACGACTATTCCGATCATCAAGGCGAACGGCCGGAGGCGGGTCGGACCAAATTGACTGAGTCCGAGGACAAGCAGGAACGTCAGAATGCCGGCAAGACGTGTTGCTTCGACGGCGAGGACGGCACCAAGCATGACGCCTGTCAGTTGCATACATAATAAAAGCAAAAACGTTCCGCTGACGAGCGGCGTAAAGACCGGTAATAAAAAGCGGGTCCATCCCGTCAACCCGAGGAAAATCAAGACGACGCCGGCAATGACGACAGCGGCCATCGCAATCGTGAAGGCCGTCTTTGAATCGACCGGCAACGCAGCGATGACGACAAAGATGCTGACCCATGAGCCGGCCGGACCGGACACGATTGGTAAACGGTGACCAAACAATCCATGGAGAAAACAGGCAATCCCTCCGACAAAGAAGGAGCGTTGGACAAGTGCGGCCGTTTCGACACTCGAGAGATCAAACAGGCTCGCGACGACGATTGGCAAGGCAATCGTATTGGCTAATAAGAAAATAATCCACTGAATCGTGGACGTCGTACGTTTCACAAAAATCGTCTCCTTTAAAAATCGCTGATTTCAGCATCGTATCATATGATTGATGTTATGATTCATACATATTTATGATTGAAAACATATGAAAGAGATGATGAATATGGATTTACGCCAATATCGGTATTTTTGTGCGGTCGTCGAAGAACAATCCGTCACACGGGCGGCGGAACGACTGCGGATGGCACAGCCTGCTTTGACGCAACAGATCCGGAAGATGGAAGAGTTGCTTGGTGTACGGCTGATTGAACGGGCGGGACGCGGCATCCGGATCACGGCAAGCGGTGAGCGGCTGTATGAACGCGCCGTCTCCTTGTTGCGGTATGAAGCGGAAACCCGGATTGAAGTCAGTGACATCAAGGAAGGACGGACCGGCATCTTACGGATCGGGGTCAATACGTTGTCCGCCGGTCGATTGACGGGATGGGTGCAAGAGATGAAACGACGACATCCCCGGATCACGCTGCAAATTCATCAGGGCGAGTCCGCTGCCTTAATTGATCGTTTGAAGGATCATGCGATCGACGTGGCACTCGTCCGGCTGCCGATTGAGGCACAAGGTGTCACGATTGAGTGGATGGAAGAGGAACCGTTTTATCAAATCCATCATCCTGATTTTCCGGACGCCGATGTCATCATTCCGAGTCAGGAAGGACTTGGTGTCTTTCAGACGCTCAGCCAGCAGTTCGGGGTCGTCTCGCAGGAGACCTGTTCCGACGTCTTGACCTTGATTGGACTTGTCCGTTGTGGACAAGCGGTGACACTGTTACCGGAAAGTACGCTCCGCGAGCTCGACATGACGGGACTGGTGCGGGAAAAGTTACCGGACGCGACGAGTACGACGGCTCTTGTCTGGTTGACGGAAGACGGTCAATCGGCGCTGACCCAACAATGGGTCTCGATTGTGCACGAGTAAGAACGAATTGTTAAAAAAGGGATTTTATAGGATAATTGAACAAGAGACAGGAAGGTAAGGGGGAGGATGAAATGAAGACGATTCGCGGAAAATACGGCGAAGCGAAGATTTTTACCCACAACGTCGATGACATGACGATTGAACAAGTGACGGGGATGCTGAACGAAAACATTGCTGTCGACGGCAATGTCCGAATCATGCCCGATTGTCATGCGGGCAAGGGCTCGGTCATCGGAACGACGATGCGGATTCACGATAAGGTGGTTCCGAATCTCGTTGGTGTCGACATCGGCTGTGGGATGTTATGTACACAAATCAACCGTGAAGGAACAGCCGGCGTCGATTATGAGAAATTGGATGCTGCGATTCAGGCACTGGTTCCGAGCGGCATGTCCGTCCGCAATCAGCCGCACCGGTTGTCGGAACAGATTCCGTTTGACCAAGTGTTGGCACCATTCAACGAAACGCGGGCCCGATTGTCGATCGGTACGTTAGGCGGCGGCAATCATTTCATTGAATTGAATACAGACGAGGAAGACAATCTCTACCTCGTGATTCATTCCGGCAGCCGGAACCTCGGAAAAACGATTGCCGAACATTATCAAAAATTAGCGGAAGCGTCGCAATTCACCGTCGATACGGAGGTAATCGTCGCATCGCTGAAAGAACAGGGACGTGAACAAGACATCCAATCGACTTTGGTCGAGTTGAAGAGTCAATTCAATGAAACGAATAAAGATTTAGCGTACGTGTCCGGTTCCGATATGGACAACTACTTACATGATCTGAAAATCGCCCAACGCTACGCGGCATTAAACCGTCAAGCGATGACGGACGTCATTGTTGAAGCGATGGGCTGGTCGGTCACGGAACAGTTCGATACGATCCATAACTACATTGATCTCGAGCAGATGATTCTCCGGAAAGGTGCGATTTCAGCGCAAGCCGGTGAAGTCGCCATCATTCCGATGAACATGCGGGACGGTTCACTGATCGTCAAAGGAAAAGGCAATCCGGACTGGAACTATTCGGCACCACACGGGGCAGGACGGATCATGTCCCGTTCGAAAGCCTTTAAATCCGTTGACCTCAAAGAGTTTGAAGCGACGATGCAGGACGTCTGGTCGAGTTCGGTCGTCGAATCGACGCGTGATGAGTCACCGTTCGTCTATAAGCCGATGGAGGAAATCATCCTGAACACAATGGATACGGTCGAATTACTCAAAGTCATCAAGCCGCTCTATAATTTTAAAGCGAAGTGATTGGCGGAAGCCGGAGTTAACTTTTTTAAAAAAGTAGACATACCAAAATGCAACCTTTTGATTGGAAATGAATCAGAAGGTTGCAAGGTGTTTGCTTTCACAAAGGGAGTCAGGGAGAAATGAACTTATACGTGTCTTCGTCATGCGTACTCTTTACGAATCCAGCTTTTAGAAGTACGGATTGCGAGGCGTGATTATCAAGCTCGGTATAGGCGCAAACTTGTGTGACCTTCATGTCCTGCAGTCCGAACCGGGTAACTGTTTGGACGGCTTCTGTCATATAGCCGTAACCCCGAAAGTCCGGTTTTAATACATACCCAATTTCGGCGATGTTATTTTGATAGCCTCTGCAAAAACAGCAGTTCCCGATAAATTCGCCGGTCGACTTTAAATACAGTCCCCACGTAATGCCGTCCCCGTTGAGGTAATCAAGGGCAATCTGACTCAAAATCCGGATGACATCCCGGCTGTTCTGTGCCTGGTGACCATCATAGACCGTAATCTCAATCATGTGGTTCGCTTCACTTAACCGGATTTCTCTTAAGAGGAGCCGTTCGCTCGTCAGTTCAGGAAAGACGTCAAAATAGTATTTTTCTTTCACGGGGCATGCCTCCTTGAATTTGCTTCTTACCTCAAGTGTACGTTATCCGATCCGAATCGGAAGCAAAACATCATCAAAACTAAAAAATCCGTTCATTAATTCAGGAGGAGTTTACATGCAAAAGAAAGCCCTAGTCGTCATTGATATTCAAAACGACATGACAAAAAACTACAAAGAAGTCATCGGTACGATCAATCAGTCAATCGATTGGGCAGTTGGACAGGACATGCATGTGGTCTACATCCGACACGAAAATTTATCAGCCGGGACAAGAACGTTTAAAACCGGGACACGTGGTGCCGAGTTAGCACCTGATTTGAACATCGTGTCAGATCATGTATTCACAAAATATAAGGGGAATGCCTTAACGAGCGAAGCGTTTGCGGCATTCATTGAGCAAAATAACATCACCGATTTTTATCTGACCGGTGGAGACGCGACAGCTTGTGTCAAATCGACTTGTTTCAACTTACGTAAACTGGATTACGACGTGACGGTGATTACGGACGGCATCACGAGTTACGATAAAAAGAAACTTCCGGAAATGATTGAATACTATGCGAAAAAGGGCAGCAACATCATTCAGTTCAATGATTTACTTTCGGTTGATTAACGTTGTTGAAGGAGGTTGTTAACATGAAAAACGTCATTAAGTCACTGGTTGTTTTGTCCGCCTCATTAGGTCTGATGTTGACGAGTTATCCGCCAAACGAAGCCGTGGCAAAAACTAAAAAAGAAACGCAGCACGACATCTTTAAAAAGCTAAAATTGAACGCCTCGATGACCAGTGTTGCGGAAGTTATGTATGGCAAAAGCTACAAAAAACATCTGTGTGACCGCTCAGAAGATGAGGTGAAAGTAAATCTTTTATGCAGTGGAGAGGTATACGATTCCAATAAGTACGATAAGGATGAGAAACTAAAATATTTGAAGTATGAGTTTTATCTGTACCCGAATCCAAAGGTGCCGAATGAATCGGATGACCCGGATGAAGTGACGTTCCAAACCGTCCGGATGTTGCTCGTATTTAAGTCGAAAGAGCACAGCAAGCAGTTAAAGCTTGTCGAAAAACACTGGTTTGATTCATCCGTTGTGAATTCAACACGTGTCTACAATAATCAAAAAATTAAAAAAGGCATGACGAAAAAGCAGTTGGATGACGTGCTGACGGGAACAGGGATCGGGAAACATGAGAGAGTCGCGTATATCGACTATTCAAAAGTCGGAAAGCAAGCTGGTAAAAAACAGCCTGTTTTTCCAAAAGCGTACAAGACGTATTCGTATTCCGTTTTGAATCAGAAAGAGAATGTCCTCTATTACTTCGAAACGAAGTACAGTCGAATGAAAAAAGAGTACGTCGTTTCGTATGTTGATACGTGGACGGAAGATAAAGAATAAAACCAATGAGAGAACTCCCGAATGAAGGAGTTCTCTCATTTTTAATCTCTATTTCAAACATTTTTTAAGGGGAATGGAATAATCAGCGGATCGTTTTTAAAGCACCGGCCCAAGGAATGACCTGGTCGAGCATTTGGTTAACGGAGTCTGCTTGAACCGGTGCTGCTTTTAACACCGCCCCATTCTCAAAATCAGTGAATAAGGAGAGGGCAGGGTGGACGCGGACGTCTGCAATCAACAATTCGCCTAAAATCCCGCGTAAATGTTCTGCTGCGCGTGCGCCGCCGACTGAACCGTACGAGACGATTCCGGCTGCTTTGTTATTCCACTCAACACGAAGGTAATCGAGGGCATTTTTTAAGGAAGCGGAAATCGAGTGGTTGTATTCCTGTGTGATGAAAACAAATCCATCTTGAGCGGCGATCGCTTCAGACCAGGCAGCTGCACCGGATGCATCGCCGTCTTTTTCGCCGAGCAACGGCAATTTGTAGTCTGCGATGTCAATGATCGTATAGTTGGCGTCCACACGTTTGTCCGCGATTTCTTTGACCCAGTTCCCGACCTGCGGGCTTAAGCGACCTTCACGTGTTGATCCTAAGATAATCCCAATGTTCAATTTTGTCATGTTCGTTTCCTCCTCTTGTTGTGGTGTTTCTTTTGAACCAAATAATTTACTGAATAGACTCAAGTTAATTCCTCCGGATTATAAATATTCTTTTTCGATTGTCCGCGTGCTTCGGACGGTATCAATCGGACGGACCATTTGTTCGATTTGTTGACGTTGTGATTCTAAGAACGGTGGCAATGATAATTTCTCTCCGACCGTTTCATACGGCTCATCTCCCATGAAACCAGGACCATCTGTTGCCCATTCGAACAGGATACCTTGGGCGACACGGGCATATAAGGATTCGAAGAAGAAACGATCGACGTAGCCGGATGTATTGAATCGTAAGTTCTGCATGCGGCTGATCCATTCATTTAAAGCGGCCGTATCTTCGACTCGGAACGCAACATGGTGAACGGTACCAAATCCTTGCTGTCCACTTGGAAGGAGGAGGTTATGCTCAACGATGACTTGCGCACCATTCCCGCCTTGACCCATTTCAAACAGATGCAGGGATCCTGCCTGATCGATCTCTCGCATCAACATCGCTTTTTCCAACACTTCTTTTAACCGGTCAAATTCGGCAATCCGGATATGGATCGGACCTAAACCGGTGATCGCGAATTCTAATGGGACCGGACCGTTTTGCCATGGAATGCCGGATGCAATGCCTTCATTATGCTCGTCTGAAATCAGCATGTACTGCTGGTCATCGAAATCGACGAACGAGAGGGTTTTCTTCCCGAATTGTTCTTTGATGCCGCGATGTTTGACGTCATATTTGTCAAACCGTTTGATCCAGTAGTCAAGTGCTTCATCCGTCGGCACGCGGAAAGCGGTTTTGTAGATTTCATTTGTTCCGTGTATTCTTTTTGGAATGCCCGGGAAGTCAAAGAACGTCATATCGGTACCGGCTGATCCTTTATCGTCAGCGAAGAATAAATGATAGGTCTGAATATCATCCTGATTCACCGTTTTCTTGACTAAACGCATGCCTAAGACGTTGGTGAAGAACGCATAATTTTTCTCGGCGCTGCTCGTGATGGCTGTTACGTGATGGATTCCTTTTAATTCATTCATGTAGATCGCTCCCTTAATCATCATTATCTCGAATTCGAGATATATAGGTAAAAAAATTTAATTGTTTTGGGCTTGGTAGCCTATTTTTTTAGCAGTCTTAATGAACAATTCGATTTCCGCCTGATCAATCCCTTGGAAAACCTGATTAATGGCTTGTTCATGTTCCGGAAAAATCGTATCCATTAAAGTTTGACCGTCTGTGGTGAGTTCCGCAAATGTCACACGCCGATCCTCCGGACAGGCTTTGCGAACGACGTAGTTCTTTTTTTCGAGCTTATCGATGACATAGGTGATGCTGCCGCTTGTGATCAATACTTTTTTTCCGATTAGTTGAATTGGCTGCCTTCCTTTATGATACAGCAATTCGAGTACGGAAAAATCTGTCGGATTTAGTCCGGACTTCGCAACATCCTGTTTGATGACTTCATGAAGCGCATCGACTGCGCGGACCATGACTGTCAGTGCTTTTAAGTTCGGATTCGGCTGTTCCATTTCGTTCACCTCTTTTTATCTTTAATTCATATATCTTTAATTCGAGATAAATATACCATCTGTTTTTTATGGCGTCAATGGTTTTGATTGGTTTCTGATTGCAGGAGCCTAGATTCATACAGCAGTATGAAAAGAGACAGCCCGTTGAATGCGGACTGCCTTTAAAGGGGATTAATACATCACCATTTCAGTTTATTTAAAAACGCAAGAATGTCTTGATTAATTGCGTTCATATCTTTTCCTAACGTCATCAAGTGTTTCGAATGCGCAAAACCTTTAATCGTTTTTTGATCCGAGGTTACGCTTTGGAAAATCGTTTCGGCACTCGTCTTGTACGAGGGATCATCCAATTCCCCGTACAGGACGCAAATAGGAGAGACGACGCGTGCCAACTGGTCTCTCGTCCGGTTAATGATTTGTTCAAAGTCGGTTAATGAATCGAAGGGGAGGTGATCAAGTTCAGCCATTTCAGAGGCAATCTGCTGGTCCTTTTTCCCTTCGAGTTGTTTATACCGCCGGGCATAATAAATTATTCGTTCTTTTAGAACGGCTGCTTCCTTGTACATGGGCACGGACATAGTGACGATACCGTTCACCTGCGACTCCTGTCCCATTTTTAGGGCAAGTACACCGCCGAGGGATAGTCCGACGACCGCTATACGTTCGTATCCCTTGTCTTTCAACAGTTGATAACCGTTGAGAGCATCCTGCCACCAGTCGGCTGGTCCGTGCGACAAAAGGTCTTCCGTCGGCAGTCCATGTCCACTCAGTGTTGGAGCGTAGCAAGAATACTGATTTTGTTGCAAATAGCTGCCAAGCTTTTTCATGTCATTCGGATTGCTCGTGAAAGAATGCAAGAGCAGAACAGCTCTTTCGCCGCCTTCGTAATAAAAGGGCTTCGGTGGTAATAATTTCATGGTTATGTGATTCCTCGTTTCGTAGTGTTCATTATTTTTATATCCAATAGTTACTATCGTTTCATTTTCCTGATTTGTTAACTTTATTCATTTTACTTGTGATAATTAGGTATTATCACAAGTAAAATGAATAAGTCTCTACTAAAACTATCGACATCAAAAACGCCCCCGAAAAACGGGGACGAAGCAATAATATTTTTTAATTAAACCGTCTCATCCGTAAACGTTTCACCGGTCCGGCGCACGGTCGCTCCGAGTTCAGCGGCAATCGCGTTGATCGCTTCCGAATCCTCGTTGACCTCGCTGATGATGATGACGCCGTAGTGGTCGGGATTGATCTGGTTGAGTGTGCGGTTAAACAAATCAAACGAATCGCGTTCGTTTTTTTCGTCACGGTTCGCGCCGATCAGATAACCGGCGACGGAACCGACGAGCATGCCGAACGGTCCACCGACAACTCCGACTGCCATCCCAATCATGGAACCTTTGAACGATTGATCCTGTTGCGTAAAGTCGATTGCATCGATGAACGAGAAGCCGTCCGTCTCATTGCGTTCGGCGAGGACCATCTGTTCCATTTCAATCTCTTTGATCGCTTCGAGGTCCTTGATCATCTCAAAACCGGTTTTTGCTTTTTCCAGATCGTTGAAAACGATCGTCGTAACGACGTGTGTTGCCTCATTTTTATATTGTGCCATAATTTCCGCCTCCAGAAAGTTCTGATGTCGTTCTACAATTTACTACTACCCGTAACAGAACCATTAAAAACTAGGAACCGTTGATCCGTGTAAGCATATGATTGATATAGTTTCTCAATTAGGTGATAAGAAAAACTTATTGGAGGTCTTTTGTTCTTTCAAATTGTAACGGGGCTCATATTATACTATGATAGAGCTGTACAAGTAAGCGGTATCAGGGGCTTGATGTCGTCAACACTTAAAGGGGGAATCAGCATGAAGCAAACGCAACCAACGCAAGACGTCTTTGGTGCACGCCGTTCGTTTGAAGCAAACGGTAAAAATTACAACTATTACAGCATTGAGAAATTGGAAGAACTCGGTCTGACGGAAGTCAAACGCCTTCCGTATTCCATCCGTGTGCTGCTTGAATCCGTCCTTCGTCAACAAGACGGTCGTTCGATCACACAAGAGCATGTCGAAAACTTGGCGAAATGGGGAACTGCCCAAGTATCGAATGATATCGATGTGCCGTTCAAGCCGTCACGCGTCATCTTGCAGGATTTCACAGGCGTACCGACTGTCGTCGATCTCGCATCACTTCGTAAAGCGATGCAAGACCTCGGTGGCGATCCATCTGTCATCAACCCGGAAGTTCCGGTTGATCTCGTTGTTGACCACTCGGTTCAAGTCGATGCTTACGGATTCGCCGGCGCACTCGCTGAAAACATGGACCTCGAGTTCGAACGGAACGAAGAGCGTTACAAATTGTTACGCTGGGCCACAACAGCATTCGATAACTACCGTGCTGTCCCGCCTGCAACAGGAATCGTCCACCAGGTCAACCTCGAGTACTTGGCATCTGTCGTTCTTGAAAAAGAAACAGCTGACGGTTCGGTTGACGTCTATCCGGATACACTCGTCGGAACGGATTCCCACACGACGATGATCAACGGACTTGGTGTCCTTGGTTGGGGTGTCGGCGGAATCGAAGCGGAAGCCGGTATGCTCGGACAACCGTCATTTTTCCCGGTTCCTGAAGTCATCGGTGTCCGCATCACAGGTGAAATGCACCCTGGAACAACAGCGACGGACGTTGCCCTTCGCGTAACGGAAATGTTGCGTCAACACAACGTTGTCGGTAAATTCGTTGAGTTCTTCGGACCATCACTTCATCTGATGTCACTGTCTGACCGCGCGACAATCGCCAACATGGCACCTGAATACGGCGCGACATGCGGATTCTTCCCGGTTGATACGGAAACGTTGACGTACCTCCGTCTGACAGGCCGCGATGAAGCCTTGATCGAAAAAGTTGAGAACTACTCAAAAGCAAACGGCTTGTTCTACACGCCGCAAAACGAAGATCCGACGTTCACGAAGACGGTTGAACTTGATCTGTCGACGATCGTTCCTGCACTTGCCGGACCAAAACGTCCACAAGACCGGATTGATTTGACGGACGTGCACACGTCGTTCCAAAAAGCATTGACGGCACCACAAGGAAACGCCGGTTTTGGTCTTGCGGAAGAAGAAGCAAGTAAAGTCGCTGTCGTTCAATTTAAAGACGAAGCGGTTGAGATGCGTACGGGAGACCTCGCGATCGCAGCGATCACGAGCTGTACGAATACTTCGAACCCTTACGTCATGATCGGTGCCGGACTCGTTGCGAAAAAAGCAATCGAACTTGGATTGACGGTTCCGAAATACGTCAAGACATCACTTGCACCGGGATCAAAAGTCGTAACGGATTACCTTGAGAAATCAGGTCTTCAACCGTACCTCGATCAACTCGGCTTCAACACAGTCGGTTACGGATGTACGACATGTATCGGAAACTCAGGCCCGCTTGACCTTGCCGTCGAAAACGCGATCCTCGGATCAGACCTGCTCGTCTCGTCTGTCCTCTCAGGAAACCGGAATTTCGAAGGACGGGTGCACCCGCTCGTCAAAGCGAACTACTTGGCATCACCACCACTCGTCGTCGCCTATGCGATTGCCGGAACAGTGGATGTCGACATCACGAACGCGTCACTCGGAACAGGCAAAGACGGACAAGAAGTCTTCTTCGCGGACATCTGGCCGTCACGTGACGAAATCCAAACGATCATCAACACCGTCGTCACGCCGGAAAGTTTCCGTGCGGAGTACGATTCGGTCTTCTCAGGAAACGAACGTTGGAACAACCTTGACGTGCCGACAGGCGATCAGTATGACTTCGATGCAGAGTCGACATACATCCAAAATCCGCCGTTCTTCGAGAACTTGGCGAAAGAAGCGGGTCATGTCGAAGCATTGAACGACCTCCGTGTCTTTGGTAAGTTTGCGGATTCGGTCACGACGGACCACATCTCACCAGCCGGTTCGTTCTCGAAAACAACACCAGCCGGACAATACCTTGTCAGCAAAGGTGTCGCACCAAAAGACTTCAACTCATACGGTTCACGCCGTGGTAACCACGAAATCATGATGCGCGGAACATTCGCAAACATCCGCATTCGCAACCAGGTCGCTCCAGGGACAGAAGGCGGTTTCACGACGTACTGGCCAACAGGCGAAACGATGGCGATGTACGACGCTGCGATGAAGTATAAAGAAGATGGCACAGGTCTTGTCATCCTTGCTGGTAAAGATTACGGGATGGGTTCATCACGTGACTGGGCAGCAAAAGGAACAAACCTGCTTGGCGTCAAAGCCGTCATCGCCGAGAGCTTTGAGCGGATTCACCGTTCGAACCTCGTCATGATGGGTGTCCTGCCACTCCAATACGTAGCTGGCACATCGGCTGACTCGCTTGGACTGACAGGTGAAGAAGCAATCAGTATCGCGATCGACGAGTCGGTTCGTCCACGTGACGTCGTCGAAGTCACAGCGACAGCTGCAGACGGAAAAGTCACGAAGTTCGAAGCGATTGCTCGTTTTGATTCAGAAGTCGATATCGACTACTACCGTCACGGCGGAATCTTACCGATGGTTCTCCGCGAACGCTTGCAAAACTAAACCGTTTACATTAACGTTTGAGGTGGGGGTAACCCCACCTTTTTTGATGCAGAAAGGGGCGAGGCCGTGAACCGCTTTAAGAAATGGTTTCAACCAAAAGAAGAACCGGAATTGCCTGTTCGCGATGTCACGCTCGATGAAGTCAAACGGGCGACACACAAATTTGAATTGACGTTACCGAAAGGGACGAACCGGACGATTCTACTCGACGACGAACAACGGATCGACATGACACGGCTGGCACCACATCTCGGTGTCCGTTCGACACAAGTTTTTTATATGTCACGTGAGACGTTTGCGATCATGGAGGCAAAAGACCGCTTGACGGTCTATGAGATGGATCATGTCCAAGTCGCGGTCGACCGTTATTTCGACAAAGAACGCAAGTTACCGCTCAAACCGTATTCGAAGACGTTTCAAGTCGATTGTGCGAAGTTATTTGAACAAGGGTATTTACGTGAGTTGCCTCATCAAACGTATTACCTCGTCGATGAATCGATGATCGTCTCGCTTGAACCAAAAACCGATTAAACGAAGATGGACTGCCGGATGAACGGGAGTCCATTTTTGAGTTGGCTATCGGTCGTTTGCTTGACGAGTCTGCTGCCGCTTGTATTCCCTGAGCGAAACGGAATCAATTGTTCAAAAGTCTGACGCATTTCTTCAGAAATGCAGGAATCTTGGACAAACCCTTTGTATTCTAAGCCTAAAACCGATACGATTAACATGAAACGAGACAAATCTAGGATGGTGTACATGGCATGACGAAACGAACGAGCACATGGATTGCAGTCGCAATCGTGGCAATGGCGATACTCCTTGCCTATAATTTTTATCTCCTGAATAAGACACAGACCGCAAACGAAGATAAGACCAAACCGGTCAAGCCGTTTTATACGATGTCACGCATCCAGTATGTCGAAAAGAAATTGTCGACGACGGAAGATGCGCTTGAAACACGGACGTATGAAGTTGTATTTGACGACAAAGGTCACTTCCGGACAGAAGTCATCGACGGTCCCTCGAAAGGGACGATGGCGATCTGGGACGGTGACATGTTCCGTGAATACAATGCGGATGGAAAATTGCTGAACGAAACCAAGGCTTCGAAAAGCGTCAGTGCACCGCGTCCGTTCCTCTCGCGTGGTTTTAATGAACAGATCATCAAGTTCATCGAAGACGGCGACTTCGGTCAAGTCGAAGGGGAAGCCGATATCGCAGGGCTCGCAGCAGACGTCTACGTCAAAAAAGAGCCGGCAAGCACGGTACCAAAAGAATGGATCAAACAATACCCGTCGTTCTTCGACAAGGAAGACAATTCGGAAGAAGCAACGTACTATGTTGCGTCCGACCGGTCAAAAGTACTTGGCGCCGAGTCGCGTAACAACGGAAAGCTGTTTTATTCCGTCAAGATGAAAAAACTCGAGACACTGGATACATTCGATCCGAACTGGTTAAAAGTCAATTGAGGACAAACCGACTTGCGCGTCACACCGTGACGCGCAAAGTCGGTTTTTTCGAGAAGTAGGAGGAATCAACTCAAGATGGAGACGTTCTCAAAAGAGGAGATGTTCAAACAGATTGCCGCATGGGAAGATGGAGCGAAGGTCGAAGAAGTCCTCGCACTACGTTATGCCCAAAGCAGCCGGCTCTTACAAGAAACAGAGGCGTTGGTCCGCATTTTAGCGTTGCTCGTCGAACACCGGTATATCATGACGGGACGCATCGATGCGTTAGCCGAAAGTTGGATGCAGGAAATCCGGCAACACGACCGCTTGCCGGAACGGCTGGAACAATTGCTGATCGAACAACAATTGCAGACAAGTTATCAATTACTGGTCGCACATACCTTCCCAACGATTCGCGAGACCGACAATGCCAATGCCAAACGTTCGGCGACGACGGAGCTGATTCAACAGACGGATCAGATTCTTCATGAAACGGAACAGGTCGTCGAGTTGACGGAACGCCTGCGGCGGATAGACGCCAGTCGCTGGTCGGAACTATTTGAAGCGGGGAAAGCGTTGTTGTTGTCGAGTGCGACGCTTGAGCAGACGGCAACCGAGTTTCTCAACAGCCTGCAGGAACGATTTTATTCGCGGGATGCATTCCGGGAGATGACGGAACTGAAGGCGACGGCAATCCAGGACTTACGGCGGGTCGTCTCGTTGTTGCCGGCTGAAATCAAACAGGTCGAACGGTCGGCGCTTGAGGAACTGGATGCGATGATCGGGCTCGAGGACATCAAGCTGCGTGTCCATCAAATGTACCGTTTTTTGAAGTACCAGCAAAAACGGACGGCAGACGGTTACCGGTCGAGTGACCAACCGTCCCTGCATATGATTTTCATGGGAAATCCCGGGACCGGCAAGACGACGCTCGCCCGGTTGATGGCAAAAATCTATCATGAGTTAGGTTTACTTGAACGACCGGAAGTCGTCGAGACGGATCGCTCGTCGCTCGTCGGCGCCTTCGTCGGACAGACGGAAGAACAGGTCATGAGTAAAGTCCGGGAAGCGGTCGGAGGTGTCCTGTTCATCGATGAAGCGTATGCCTTGAAGCGGGCCGGACAAAGCGGCAACGATTACGGGCAGGCGGCGATCGATACGCTCGTCGCAGCGATGACGAGTGGGGAGTATGCAGGACGGTTCGCCGTCGTCCTCGCCGGGTACCCGGAGGAGATGCGTGATTTTCTAAAGGCGAATCCCGGTCTCCGGAGCCGATTCCCGGAATCGAACCATTATCTGCTCGCCGACTATACCGATGCAGAACTGCTTGAGATCGGACGCTCGATTGCGACGGCAAACGATTATGTCTTGACGGAACAAGCCGAACGGGCGTTGCTCGCCCGACTTGAACGCGAACGGGTCGATGCCAGTTTCGGAAACGGGCGTGCCGTCCGGAATATCGTTCTTGACGCGATCTTTAAAAAAGGTGCGAGCCTCGGGGAAAGTGCCAGTCATGAGGACTTTGCCTTGCTCGAACAAAGCGATTTCGAACTTGTTGCATCAGACGATAATACCGTCGAGGAACGACTGGAACGATTGGTGGGTCTTCACCCGTTAAAAGCCGAAATCAAACAGATCCAAGCGTTGTTGTCGATGCAAAAACGCCGGCAGGAGGCAGGATTTAAGGTCTTACCGGTCGAACTGCATACTGTCTTCAGCGGAAACAGCGGCACCGGTAAGACGACGGTCGCGGCGCTTTATGCCGACGTTCTCCGCCAATGCGGTTACTTGAAGCGGGGGCACTTGAAAGTCGTCAGTCGGGCGGATCTCGTCTCGGGCTACGTCGGTCAGACGGCGCAGCAAACACGGGATGTCATCCGTGATGCCCTTGGTGGTGTCCTGTTCATCGACGAAGCGTATGCGCTGAACGGTGGGGCAAACGACTTTGGCAAGGAAGCGATTGATACGCTCGTCGATGAGATGACGAAACATGCCGATAATCTCGTCGTCGTCCTTGCCGGTTACGAGCAGCCGATGCAGTCTTTACTCGCCAGTAACCCAGGACTGAAGTCGCGTTTTAAACGTGAGTTCCATTTTCCGAACTATGAAAAAGGTGAGTTGATCGAGATCATCGTCAACTATGCGGCGGATTACGGGTACCGTTTGACGGAAGATGCGAAGCAGACACTCGAACAAGCGATCGAGACGGTCCCGAACGGAAATGCCCGGGCAGCGATCACGATCGTCGAGCGGGCCATCGCTAAACAATCCGTCCGATTAATTGACAAACTTAGCTTAACCGGTTCAGAATGGTCCTATCTTGAAAAAGAGGATTTTTAAGGGGGAAGCTGCATGCACACAATTGAAATACCAGTCCGTTACGCAGAAACCGATATGATGGGAATCGTCTACCATTCCAATTATCTCGTCTATCTCGAGATTGCGCGGACGGAACTGATCAAGTCACTGGGGCTCGACTACAAGGAAATGGAAGAAACGGGGTACGTCTCCCCGGTCACGAACGTCAACCTCGATTATAAACGGTCGTTGACATACGGTGATGTCGCACACGTCTCCGTCTGGATCGATCATTATGACGGCTTGCGGACGATTTACGGATACGAAGTGAAGAATGCTGAGGGGCAACTGGCCGTTTCGGCCAAGACGACGCACGTCGTCGTGAAAAAAGAGAACTTCCGACCAATTCGTCTGCCGAAAGTCTTTCCAAACTGGCATGCGATCTATGAACAAGTCCGTGCCGAAGATGCCGTGCTCGTCTCCAATTAAGTCTCAGCCCTCAGCAGGATTTCTTGCGTGAGGGCTTTTCTAATTGCCCGATTAGAGGTAACATAGAATAGCACCAAGGAAGTGGGGAATTAAAAATGAAAAAAATCGTAGCAGTCAGTACATTGGCGCTCCTCCTTGCAGGTTGTAATCCTGGGGATCAGGAAGCGGAAAAAGACACAAAAACAGATGAACAGGCGAATCAAAACGCAGATGAAAAGGTCGCACAAGATAATGAAAAAAGTGATGCCGAGGTAGCGAAAGAAAAAGAAGCTGCTGAAGCCAAAAAAGAAGCCGAGGCAAAAGCCGCAGCGGAGAAAAAAGCAGAAGAACAAGCAGCCGCTGACCAAAAAGCAGCCGAAGATAAAGCAGCAGCCGACAAAAAGGCAGCTGAAGAAAAAGCCGCTGAAGATAAGAAGGATGAGTCGGCAACAGAAGAAAAAACAGATGATACAAAAGAAGAGAAGAAAGATGACGGAAAAACCGATTCTGTACAGGATCCGGAACCGGCGAAACCATCGAAACCGGAATCTGAGACACCAGACGTCGACAAATCGGATACAAAAGCCAATCTGTCCCTCGGCGAGTTAGTCGTCGTCAATAAAAAGTACAGCTTACCGATCGACTATAAACCGTCGGATCTAGTCGTGCCGGACGTCAGCTTTTCCTATTCAGGAGTCTTAGAACAAAGCTACATGCGGGCACCAGCAGCAAAAAAAATGGAAAAAATGTTCGCAGCAGCAAAAGCAGACGGCGTCACACTTAATGCCGTCAGTGGTTTCCGTTCAGGGGCACGACAAACGGTTCTCTACAACAACTATGTCGCCCGTGACGGAAAAGAAGCGGCGGATCAGTATTCGGCCCGTCCTGGTCACAGTGAACACCAAACCGGACTTGTCTTTGATATCTCTGCTCCAAGTGTCGGGAATGGTTTGACGGCAGCGCTTGGCGATACAAAAGAAGGAAAATGGATTGCGGACAACGCAGCGAAATATGGATTCATCGTTCGATATGACCGCGGCTTCCAGTCACGGACGGGTTACACGTATGAGCCGTGGCATATTCGTTACGTCGGTGTTGGTCCAGCCACACAAATTAAAAATAATGGACAGACTCTTGAAGAATATATGAAGGTCGGTCACTAATACGTTGGAGGTTGACCATGATTGAAATCATCGGGATTTTAATTTTAGGCTATTTGCTCGGATCGATTCCGTTTGCCCTGCTTGTCGGAAAATGGGGACACGGCATGGATATCCGCCAGCATGGCAGTGGGAATCTGGGCACGACGAATACGTTTCGGGTGCTTGGAAAAAAGGCGGGGATCATCGTCCTGATTGGTGATCTCGGTAAGGGCGCAGTAGCCAGTCTCGTACCAATTCTACTTGGATCAGAATTACATCCCTTGTTTGCCGGACTAGCGGCGGTCATCGGTCACATCTATCCAATTTTCGCGAAGTTCAAGGGAGGGAAGGCCGTCGCGACGTCTGGCGGAATGTTACTCGTTTCGAGTCCGATTCTGTTTCTCATCTTGTTGATTTCGTTTTTGACGACGTTACGATTCAGTCGGATGGTGTCACTCAGCTCGATCGTCGCCGCAAGCATCGGGATTGTCGCCGCCATCACGATCGGCATCGTCGAGCAGGACTGGATCGTGCCAACGTTCTTTACGGTCCTTGCGCTGTTCGTCATCTTTAAACACCGCGAAAACATCAGTCGGATCCGTCAAGGGACGGAATCGAAGA
Organism: Exiguobacterium sp. s128; assembly: GCF_018618815.1. Classification (NCBI taxonomy): domain Bacteria; kingdom Bacillati; phylum Bacillota; class Bacilli; order Caryophanales; genus Exiguobacterium; species Exiguobacterium sp. s128. The sequence goes on from NZ_JACSMT010000007.1 coordinate 57,453, forward strand.
TTAACATGTTCGCAAAAGATAAAAAAGAAATCGATTGATTCGAGTCGGTGGATGTCCTCCTTCCTGTCAGGAAGTGAGGGGATCCACCGACTTTTTTAGCTATTTCGGACAGCCGACGACTTTTGAAAGCCACTCTTTCTGAAAAATAAACGAATACAACAACATTTCATAGGAATTACACGTTTTTTTACACCGGATTTACAAGACCTTTACAGACGTTCGCTACACTAGAAGTAGTACTTGTCTGTGAAGGGAGTAGTTCATGTGTCGTTATTAGGAGAGGAACGAAAATCACAAATCATGCAATGGCTTGAAGAAGAAGGAAAAGTCATGACGAAGGATTTGATTGACCGCCTGGATGTCTCCGGGGAGACTGTCCGGCGTTATCTCGAGGAACTCGAGCGGGAACGGCAACTGAAACGGGTCTACGGGGGAGCGATCTATCAAGGGGGCAAACAAGAGTCGCCGGTTTCAAGACGGACCGATCAATTGTCCCGCCGGCTGGCGCGGTATGCGAAAGGCTGGCTTGCGGACTACTCCTGTATCTTTTTAGGCAAAGGGGAGCCGGTCGAACATCTGTTACCGTATTTGAGCGGCAGCGCAACGATTGTCACGAATTCGCTGTCGATCGCCAGTCATCTCGAACAGTGCCGGGAAACGGGACCGTTCCACGGCGAGATTCGATTACTCGGCGGAACCGTCGATTCATATGGACAGACGGTTGGGGTCGAAGTTTTGCAGGCGCTTGACGCCTACGCGTTTGACGCGTCTTTTTTGACGTTCGACGGAGCCGAAATCGAACGGGGATTCGTCAGCGATGACATCGAGTCGTCATTGATTCAAAAAGCCATCATTGGTCGGACGAAGGATGTCTATGCCTTTTTAGCGTGTGACGAATTCGAGGGCAACCGGAAATATAAAGTCGCGGAATTCCGCCGCGCTAAAATCGTTCTCAGTCCGTCGACCTATCCGCCGTCTTGGGAGATGAAGCTGTTTAATGAACGGGTGAATTGGACCGTCGTCTCATGATACACTAGGGTGGGAGGGATGTATCATGTTAGAAATCATTGCAGCCACAGTAGAAGAAGCAACAGCCGCCGAGCGGGCGGGAGCCGACCGGCTTGAACTCGTCTCGGCCTTATCAGAAGGCGGATTGACGCCGAGTTACGGATTGATCCGGCAAGTCTTGTCTTCGGTCGAGATTCCGGTCCACGTCCTCGTGCGACCGCACAGCAAATCGTTTGTTTATTCGAAAGCCGATCAGGAAACGATCATCACGGACATTGATTTGATTCGGGAACTCGGAGCAGCCGGAATCGTCGTCGGTTCATTGACGGCAGACGGACGTGTTGACGAAGGATTCCTTGGACGAATCATCAAACATAAGGGCGATTTGTCGCTGACGTTCCACCGGGCAATCGACAGCAGTCGTGACATCGTGGAAGCAGCTGAAGTATTGGCTGATTTTCCAGAAGTCGACCGGATCTTAACGTCAGGCGGACACGCGACGGCACTGGAAGGTCAAGCCGTCATCGCCCAGTTGATTGAGCAACACCCCGACTTGATCGTCTTGCCGGGTTCCGGCATCACGGTTGAGCGGGCGGAAGAATTACTTAAAGCAACCAATGCAACCGAGTTACATGTTGGATCCGCTGTTCTCGTCGACGGTCAAGTTGATCCTGATAAAGTCGCTGCTCTGAAACAGCTGCTTGCGCGTTAAAAAGAGCTTTAGCTTTAGGGTTTGAGGAAGAAATCATTCTGCTTTTCACTCGCTTTCCTCAGGCGAGACACAAGCCAGTTTCCCTGCCCTTATGGTCAGGGAAGCGGGTCTTGTTTGTCTCTGACAGCGCAAAAAATGCGCTTTTTCCTGTAGGAGTCTCATGAAGCGAATCATTTCTTCGAAACGAATGTAGGGAGGCGGACTTTCAAATCCGTCTCCCTATTTTTTGTGAAAATAACGATTGGATTCATTATTTCATTTTGATAGGTATTTAGCTGCTCTCATTTCCGACAAGAAATGCTTACGGAGAGAACAAAGTCTTATTAGAGCCAGCTGTCCAAAAATCGACACATCTTGAAGGAATCGAGACAGGGATTGCTATTTTTTCAAGACAGACTACGGTAAACTATAACAGGAAAGTTGAAAGGTAAAGGAGTTCATCATGACAAATCTACAGTACAAACAAGCTGCACTTGCGACGCTAAAAGGGAAGTGGCTGACAGCGCTCAGCATCTCGATCGTTTATTTCTTGATCTTTGCCCTGGCAGCCAGCCGGATGTCGTTTGATCAGGACAATCTCGACAGTATGCTTCGCTTCGTCGCCTTGAACATCGTCGTGACGATCGTACTCGCGCCCGTCACGGTTGGACGGACGATTTCCTATCTACGTCTCGTCCGCGGTGAGACAGCAGGCATCGGCACGTTATTCGAGGGCTTTGCGTCCGTCCGTTTTTACCTGAAGGTGATGGCTGCCTATACGATGGTCACCTTGCTCGTCTACCTCGGCTCCTTTTTGGTTGTTCCAGCGATCTATTTCTATTTGATGTACCGATTGGTTCCGTTTTTATTGGTCGACCGACCGGATCTGTCGTTTTTCCAGGTCCTTGGGGAAAGCCGACGGATGATGTATGGTCATAAGTGGCGTCTCGTGAAGCTGTACCTCAGCTTCATCATCTGGGGCATCCTCGCCTTACTCAGTACCGTCGGAGTTGTCCTGTTGACACCGTATTTCGATACGACGATGGCACATTTTTATGAACAATTGAAAAAAGAACAACAGACAGCGACACGTTCAGCGTAAAAAACGAGTCTGACCTCCCATCACTGGGTAGGTCAGACTCGTTTTGTCGTGCCGTCGCTTAACGTGACGGTGTTTTTTCTTTTAGTAACAAGTAGAGGGCTTGTGTACCGGATTCCGCGTGACCGGATGCTGCCAGTTCCTCATACAATTTCTTGACGAGTGCAAGGCCCGGTGTCGAGATGCCCATCTCATCGGCGCGTTCGAGCGCTAAATTCATATCTTTGATGAAGTGTTTGACGAAGAAACCAGGCGAATAATTTTCCGCAATGACACGCGGTATCAGATTTTCAAGCGACCAGCTGCCGGCCGATCCACTTTTGATCGTCGCAACGAACTGCGTCGGATTGATCCCGGATTTTGTGACGAACAACAGCATTTCAGCCGTTCCGATCATCGATCCCGCAATCGCGATCTGATTGGCGAGTTTAGCCGACTGACCTTGTCCCGGACCACCAAAGCGGGCAATCGATGTGCCCATCGCCTCGAACAATGGTTTGACCGTATCGAAGGCTGCTTCTTCGCCACCGACGAGAATCGCGAGTGTCCCGTTTTTTGCACCGAGATCCCCGCCTGTGACCGGTGCGTCAAGGGCGGAAAGTCCTTTTTCTGCCGCTTTCTCCGCAATCTGAATCGCAAGCGCCGGGCTTGATGTCGTCATATCAATCACGATCGTTCCCGGTTTCGCCGATGCCAGGATGCCGTCCTCAGCGAAATAAATCTGTTCGACATCTTGCGGATACCCGACGATCGAGATGACGACGTCGACATTTGTTACGGCTTCCTGAATCGTATCGACGATGACAGCACCGTCCTGCTCAAGTGGTAATCCTTTTTCCTTGGTCCGGTTATACCCTTTGACGGAAAAACCGGCTTTTAATAAGTTACGAACCATGCCTTGACCCATGACACCTAATCCGATGAAGCCGATTGTTTTTGTCATCACTTACTCCCCCTTGTTGTTTCGGTTTGCCCGATGAATTGTTGCGTTACGAGTTTATTATACAAGACATTCGACTCGACGAGAGAGTCATGCGTCCCGATGCCGGAGACCCGTCCTTGTTCAAGAACAACGATTTGATCGGCGTGACGGACCGTTGCGAGACGATGGGCGATGACGAATGTCGTCCTTCCTTCCATCAAACGTTCGAGGGCTTCCTGGACGACCCGTTCCGATTCCGAGTCAAGACTCGATGTCGCTTCATCGAGTAATAACAATTCGGGATCACGGAGCAACGCACGGGCGATCGCGATCCGTTGCCGTTGTCCACCGGATAGTTTGACACCCCGTTCACCGATTTCCGTTTCGTATCCGTTCGCGAACGAGCGGATGAATTCGTCAGCATTGGCCATTTCAGCCGCTTCCCGGATTTGTTGTTCCGTGACATCCCCCGTTAATCCATACAACAGGTTGTCACGAATCGTCCCGGACAAGACAGGAGAATCTTGGGCGACATAGCCGATCGCATTACGCCAGCTCGCGAGCTCGAACTGGTCGATTGCATGTGGTCCCAGTTCGATCTGACCAGACGTCGGCAGATAAAAACGTTCGAGTAAGGCGAATAAGGTCGATTTCCCGGAACCACTCGGACCGACGATTGCCGTCGTTTGACCACGTGGCAAGGAAAAGCTGACGTCATGCAGCAAGGTGGTGTCATCATAACCAAAGGACAATTGATTAAAATGAACAGCTGAAAATGGTCGTTCGACGTGTCGTGTCCCGTCGTGTTCCGGCTGTTCTTCCAGGAGTTCGGAAATCCGTTCTGTCGCGCCACGTGCTTTTTGTAATTTAGAGATGAACTCCGTCATCATGATGAGAGGAGACATGATTTGGAACAGATACAATGAAAAGGCGACGAGCTCACCGGCCGTAATCTGATTGGTCGAGACGCGGTAGGCGCCAAAGCTGATGATGACGATCAACATCGAGGTCAGGGCGACATTAAAGACAGGTAACAAGATGGCTTGGACTTTCCCTTCCTTGACACCAAAACCAAACAGATGCTCGATCCGAGTCCGGCCCCGATCCATCTCGTATTGTTCCGTCGCTTGCGATTTGATCAAGCGGACTTCACCTAACATCTCCGCGAAAAATCCGGACAAGCCGGCCAGTTCTTTCTGAGTCTCGCGGGAAATTTGATGCAGTTTCCGGACGAGCGGAATGATGATCAGTAACGTAAACGGGACGGCAATCACCATGACGAGCGTCATCTGCCAGTCGAGGAAAAATAAAATCGTGATTGCACCGACGATCGAGACGATTGACGTCAACAGACGGACGAGTTGTTCCGATAATAATTGTTGTAAGGTCGTCGCATCATTGTTGAGACGGGAGACGAGTTCACCGGACTTCGTTTCGTCGTAGAACGGAATGGGTAAACTTAGCAAGTGTTTCCACAACATTATCCGTAAATTAGCGACGATTCGTTGTCCCGCTACCTGGAGCCAGTAGATCGAAAACGCATTGCTGACCATCTGGATGACGAAAACGAGCACGAACAAGGTAATCAATCCCGGTGTGATCCGGTCGACGGAAAAATTATCAATCAACGATTTTAAGAACCAGGGAATCATCAGGGCGGCAAGCGCTTGAATGATCGAGACTGTCACGGCAGCAGACAATAGGCCGACAGGTGGTTCACTTTTTTTGAGTAGCGATAAAAATGATTTAAACGTGGCAGGTTTCAAGTTGGCACATCCTTTCCTACCTATTGTCTGTTCTAAAGGAATTACGGTCAACTTCGAACGATTCACTTGACAGTAATTCCTTTCGTCACGGACACTAAAAGAAAGTGTTGGGAAATAAGGAGTGACATGAGACGTGAGAATATGGATTGATGCAGACGGATGTCCGGTCGTCGATCTGACGATTCGTCTGAGTACAGGGTATGAGGTTTTTTTAGTTTGTGATACCGCACACCAATTTAGCCGAGAAGGCGCGACGACGATTACGATTGGTCAAGGGGCGGATGCCGTCGATTTTGCCATCGTTAATCGAATGGCTCCAGGCGATATCGTCGTGACTCAAGATTACGGTCTTGCAGCATTGTCACTGGCACGGAAAGGGCGCGCAATCGATCAGAATGGGCGGATCTTCACGAACGAGAACATTGATTTTCTGTTACATACACGGCATGTCGGACAAGAAATTCGACGTGCGGGCGGACGAACAAAGGGACCAAAGAAGCGGACTCGTCAGGAAGATCTGGCGTTTGAGCAGTCCTTTGTCCGTTTGTTAGCGGATGCAAGCTCGATTTCTTAAGGCGTAACAAGGTGAGATGCGACGAAAAAACTGCGTCCCATGTTATAATTTTAGACAACTATTTACGAATTGGGAGGAAGAGGCGCATTGAAGAAAATCGTACGGTATCGTCCGGAAAAAAAGGTCCGCCCTTATCGCTTGAAGACCAGTCCTTTTCCAGCGTATGAGCTGAAAACGACGGATCAACAAAAAATTGGTCAGCTGACACAAAACTTGGCAGAAGTCGAACATAAATTGAAGCACCGTAACGAAATCATGGAAGCGTTGGCGACACAAAATGTCGAATCAGCCTGTGAGACGTTACTGGTCAAGCTGCTTAAATTCGTTGATTTAGAGGCCGGTGCCATCTTGTTGTACCGTCGTGAACAGTTGAGTCATCTCGTGACGCAAGGTGTCGAAGACATTGAATTGATCGAAAAAGATTTGGATCAGTATTCAGTCTTACGCCGGGCCTTCGTCATGCGGAAGTCTGTCCAGTTGCCCTTGACAGAAGGGGTGTATGAATCCGCGATTCCCGTCCAGTCACCTAGCAACGGGGGGGTCGTCGGTGTGATTTATTTGAAACATCCCTTTGAACAGTTTAATTTGGAACAGGTCGGTGACATTCTCGACTTGTCCCGTAAACTTGGGATGACACTCGAACGGCATTTATTGTTTCATCAGATGGAACACGAAAAAATCAAGACCTATCAGCTGCTCGATTCGATTCGGGAAGCCGTTTTATATATTGAAAGCAGTGGCGAACAGATTTATGCCAACCAGGCGTTATTGAACATGTTCCCGCCGAAGCTGGTCAGTCAGGCACAAGGGTTTCGACATGCCTATGAACGGGCGACGTCTTTATTTGAACACGTCGATCAGCCGGATGCGCTTCATGACTACATCGGTCAACTGATGAATGGGGACATACCAGGTGAAACGATTGAATTGTCGGCGTTTCGGGGCAACTTGTTGCTCAGTGCCTATGCCGAGCGGATTGCGATCGCCAATGTCGAATGGGGCATGATGCTTGTCTTACGGGACGTCACGAAAGAAAAAGAATTGGACTTAAAACAGTCCGAGTTCGTTTCGATCGTGTCGCATGAGTTGCGGACACCGCTCTCGTCCATCATGGGATTTACAGAATTGTTGATGCGCCGGACGTTAGATGGACCGCGTCAGAAAAAGTATTTAGAGACGATCCATTCGGAAACGGTCCGTCTCGCGGAATTGATCGATGATATCCTGGAAATTCAAAAGGGTGAAGATGTGTCGCAAGGAACGGTCAAAAGACGCCTCGATCTGAAAAGATTGATCTTTGACATGAAGCCGATGTTTGATCTCGCGAGTCATCTGCATCGGATTCGCGTTTCATTTGAAGAAGGGGATTACCGGATGACGGCAAGTGAAGAAAAAATGAAACAGCTCTTTACGAACTTGATCATGAATGCCATTAAGTATTCACCGGATGGCGGGACCATTAAAATTCATGGGCAAGTGAAGGACCAATTCATTTCTCTGATGGTTGAAGATGAAGGAATCGGCATTCCTGAAAAAGCACTGCCGTTCATTTTTGATAAATTTTACCGGGCGGATAACTCCGATACACGGAAGATTGGCGGGACAGGTCTTGGTTTGGCGATCTGTCAAATGATCGTCATGGATCACGGCGGGACTATCACCGTTCAATCGGAAGAAGGGCACGGGAGTGTATTTACGGTTCAGTTTTCGATTGAGACGATCGCTGAATAATCGAGAAAGGAGGAAGCGGCATTGGATAATTCACAAATGCGATATGAAGCATTACACCCGCTTGTCGAAGAGATTTTAGGAAAGTTGAGTGAAAAAATCGGAGTCAACACGCTGTTTTTTGCGCTCAATGATTTGAACAGTAATTTCGTCGTCAAGGCGATCAACCATGACAAAGAGTTGATTGAAGAAGGGACGACACATGTCTTTCAGCATGTGCTCTGTAAGCTTGTCATCGATGAAACGGACGGGAAGATTCAAATCAATGATTTGTTGGCAAATCCGCAGACGGTCAATCATCCGGTCACACAGAACCTTGGAACGGGTAGTTTTTTAGGCGTCGCGATCAAAAATGCTGACAATGAAAAAATCGGGACGTTGTGTGCGTTTGATGATCGACCGTATGAATTCGATTCAGCGGATTTGAAACTGATTGAAAGTTATGCAGACATCATCAGTAAATCGATCAGTGTCGAGACGTATGTCATCAAGGATGCGTTGACGGATGTGTACAATGAACGGTATATGAATCGGTTGATTTCCAGTGTGACGAACCATCCTGCCTTTTTGATGGTCCTGAATCTCGATAACTTTCATGCGATAAATGCCACGTACGGGTACCGGGTCGGAAATCGTGTCTTGCAGGAAATCGCGTCTCGTCTCAAGCATGTTCCGATCCCAGAGCATGTCGTCGGCCGGATGGACGGAAATGAATTCATCATCTTGGCGCCACTCGAACAAATGGCGTTTGCCGATCAAGGCAAAAAATTCGCGCAATCCATCATCGAATCGATTGAGCGGCCGATCGTGCATCTGGCCGACGAACCGATTCACTTGACGGCATCGTCCGGGGTCAGTCTGTTGACGGGCGACCATATGAACCGGCAGAACCAGGTCTATGCGGCAGAAGCATTGATGCAACAGGTCAAGCTCGATGGCAAAGCGGGCATTTTATTTGTCGATCAGCAGCGAGATCTCGAACAACACCCGTTTAATCATGTCCTCGAACAAGAACTGAGCCATGCGTTAGAGCGGGGGCAGTTCGAGTTGTATTACCAACGGATCCTGAATGCGAAACTCGGACAGACGGTTGCAGCCGAAGCGTTACTCCGTTGGAATCATCCCATCCTAGGATTCGTCAGTCCGACAGATTTCATTCCGATTGCAGAGCGAATGGGGAAATTCGGTCAGATCGGACGTTTTACGGTCTGCCAGGCCATTTCAGATAGTCTGCGATTGGAAACCGAGCTGGGACGACCCGTGATGATTTCCGTTAATCTGTCAGCGAGTCAGTTCCAGTCGGATTCGATGATTGCTGAACTCTTACAATTTGCTGGTCAAGACACGTTCAAACGAGACCGGATTGTCCTTGAGATTCGGGAAGAAGTACTCCAAACGGGGAAACGGACGGCGATCGAACGTTTAGAAAGCCTACGCCAAGCAGGATATCGATTAAGTGTCGATCATTTTGGGAGCCACTATGCGTCACTTAACTCATTGTTACGGTTGCCGGTCCAATCGGTCAAACTTGATCCAATCTTCACGAGAAGATTGGCACAAAACCAGCTCGAACAGTCCATGTTGCAATCGGTTTATGCATTGACACAGGCCCTTGAGATCGCGCTTGTCATACAGGAAGTCGAGACCGTCTCGCAATTCCGGCAAATCGTTGCACTCGGAGAACGGTTATACGTCCAAGGGCATTATCTCCATCATCCCCAGCCGATTAGCAATCTGATTGCTGATTTCTCAAAAGTGATTCATACGTCGGATGTTTAATCGTTCCTCGTGAGGGAATACTCTTAACATCACAGCTTGAGGGGGATTTTCAATGGCAGACCAACATGAAAAAGAAACAGATCCGATTACATCAGGTAATAAAATGACAAAAGATGATATCGCCGGTCGCGACCAATCCGATACGGCGTCACAAGAAAAATCCGATTCACAGACGGTCGAAGCGTCAAACCAAGCGTCTGATCAAAAAACAAGTGATCAACCGGATTCATCAACATCTGACGAAGCACCTGATCTCTCACATGAAGCCGATGAGGACGGGGACGTGACTCCGTCTGATGCGGACAACCAAGAAAAATAATCAAAAGAACGGACTGGCTTGTCGTTCTACTAAATAAGAAGACGGAAGCGCTTTTGAAGTCGCTTCCGTCTTTTTGTCATGGGCAGGAATGGTATTGGTTTGTCGGCACAGGTATGTTCCGTCGAAGTGGACGATCAATCACCCCCACTGCCCCCCCCATCGCCCCCATCAAATCCACCGTCCGCCATTCCGCCATCGGTTGCATGTGACGTATCCGTCAGGTCGACGGGGAATAGATAGACGGGCAAGAAGTCGGACGAGTCTGTCAGATTGGACGGACTCAACGGACCAAACAGCTGATGTAGTGTCGGATGATCAGCCACATATAATCGAACGGCGGTCAGGAACACTAAATCTTTCCGGTACTTAAAGTGCGAATTGTGGCGTAACTGTTCCGTCATTTGTTGTAACGCCGGTTGATGGCTGCGCGGATCGCCAAGCAAGGCGAGTAAACCATGAAACGACAACGGAATACCTTGTTTCCGGTACAAGTTACGGGACTGGGTCAGTTGGTCGATGTAAGTCGAATGATCCTCGACCGGTACTAAGGAAAGAAGCAGAGCCGTGACATAGGTCTGCTGGGACCGACCAAATTGTTTTTTTAGCACTGCATAGGTCGACTCGATCTGGTCGTGAATGTCCGTCAGCTCTCCACGGCGTAAGCTGTTTAAGAACAGAAACGACATGAGTAAAGGTGAGACGATGAAGCGGTGGGAGTCCTTGACAAGTCGGTATAGGTCGACCGTTCGTTGCAGCTGCGCATCGGTCGCATCCAACCGGCTGATCAATAATGCCGTCGAATAGGCATTCAGCGGATGGACAAGCCGATGGGTCGCAAAAAAGCTGTAGATCGACATCATTTGGGTGACTCGTTCTGATGGTGACGCGTCATAGGCGTGAATCTTTGACGCAAGCAATAATGCTTGCGTCTGGTGGGAACGTAATCGTTTTTCGAGATCGGCAGCGGTTTGCTCCAAATCGGTAAACGTCCTATGATGTCGACCGACTGTGTCATCAAAAGCAAGTTCAATTAAAATCCCGTCCTGATAATTCACGAAATAGTGTCCTGTTTCCTCAAGTCGCGCTAAAAAGGGTCCGACGACATCCATCCTGTCCACCTCGCTGTTCATTTTCCCTATTTTACCATGAGAGAGGGCGAAAAGTTAATCTTCTAATTGATCAATCAACCGTTCGGCTGCCCGGCGATACAAGTTGCTCATATGGGCCAGTGACAAAATCAGCTGTAACTGTTCTAAATGATCCAGGTCATCAGGAAGCTGCTGTTGTTCTTCAAAAAAAGTCTGGTTGGTCGTCGTCGTGTCGAGATACGTTTGATAAAAGGCTTCGAGGTCAATCGTCTGATTGGTGATTCCTGTATTCAAGTCCGTCAGAATCGTTTTGATGTCGTTGATCGAAAATGTTCCTTTGAGCTGATAAATCAGACTGATCAAGATGAGGTGGTTTTTCGTATATTTTTTATTCGTCACCGGGAAAAACAATTTCTTTTTTGCATAGTTGTTGATCATCGTTTTCGTCAAAATCGTCTCGCCTTCGGAGCGGGTCGTCTCTTCGAATGTCCGTTCAAACAATTGAATGACCTGGTCCATGTACAGATCGATATTCGGGATATCCGTTAAATCCAGCTGCCGGTCAAGTGATGGTTTTGGTTGATCTGCGTGTGTCATGAAAAAACCTCCAAAAAAATAATACAGAATGACTTCCTATTTCTCTACTATATGATAGAATGTTCATATAACGCCATGTAGTATTGAAAACTACATAACAACGGAGGGAAATTATGAAATCGTATATGAGAGAACCCATCAATGGGCTAACCCACCTCGGAGGAGCCGTCTTTTCCTTCATCGGTCTGCTTGCACTGGTCATCAAAGCAGCACTTGAGCGGGGGGCGGGATTACCGATTGTCGCGACGATCATCTTCGGAGTCAGCATGATTGCCTTATATGCTGTCTCAGCAACGTATCATATGGTATTAGCAAGCGACCGGGCGATTGCGACTTGGCGACGTCTTGATCACTCGATGATCTATTTATTGATTGCCGGATCGTACGCCCCGTTTTGCCTGATCAGCCTCAACGGACCGACCGGCTGGGTACTATTCAGTATCGTCATGCTGATTGCTGTCTTTGGCATTACCTTCAAACTGGTCTGGTTCAACAGTCCACGCTGGTTGTCGACGACGCTCTACATCGGGATGGGATGGATCATGGTCTTTGCAATCACACCACTTGCCGCTGTGTTGTCACCGATCGGTATCGGTCTTCTGTTCCTCGGTGGGATTTTCTATACGGTCGGCGGTGTCATTTATGGCTTGAAACCAGCTGCATTATCGTTTAAGCACCTTGGGTTCCATGAGATTTTTCATGTGTTTGTCTTGCTCGGCAGTTTAGCGCATTTCCTTTGTGTCTATTTCTTCGTCATCTAATGGACGTGTTCATCCTTTCAATCAGAAAGGATGTTTTTTTTTATGGGAATAATTAGAAAAACAGGATTTCATCTTAAAAGGCACGAAAGCAGAATAGGAAAACAAAAGGAGGAACAGATATGTCGGTCACCGCACCCCGTTGGCATCTCGCATCACTATACTCGAACGAGGATGTCACACGTACGTTAGAAAGTATACAAGAAGGGATCAAGCGACTTCAAAACGATCCAGGAACGTTTCGATCACAATTGATGGTGTTTCAGGATCTTATGAAGCAGTCGGAAGAAGTGAATGATTTCGTGTACTGTCTCTATGCAGAAGACGTCTCACAGAAAGATATCATCGATTTACTAGAGCAAACGGAAATATTGCAGGCCGATCTCCGCGGGATGAAGACCGCGTTTGAGGAGCGGTTACAGAAGTTGTCGGAAGACGAGTGGACAGAGTTACGGAGTGGAGAGACTGCATCTTATTATCTAGAGGAGCGTCATGCCATCATGGACCGTCGATTACCACCGGAACAGGAACAATTGATTCAAGCCTTGTCGATCGATGGGTTTGCAGCGTGGGAACAGCTCTACGAACAACGGTTCATGGGACTGCGGATTCCAATCGATGGACAAGAGGTCACGATTGGGCAGGCACTCTACGAAGCGACGCACGGTGTGACGCGGACATCCCGGCAACAAGCCGCAACGGCCATCATGAAGATGTGCGAAAAAGAGAGCGATACGTTTGCACTGATGCTGAACCGGATTGCTGGATTTCGACTTCATGTATATGCGAAACGGGGATGGGATGATCTTTTGACCGAGTTATGTGAACAAAATCGGATCAAGCGAACGACACTTGAAGCGATGCTTTCAGCCATCGATCAACATCAGTCTTTGTTTCAGTCCTATTATGCGCGGAAGATCCGTCTTGCTAATGTTGTCACACCACAATGGCATGACCTGGAGGCGAATACGTTTTCATCAGCCCGGCATATTTCCTACACGCAAGCACAAGAACTCATCCTGAAACAATTCAGGCGGGTGTCTTCTCAGCTGTCGACGTTCACAAAAAAATTGTTTGATGCCGGCTGGGTCGATGCCGAAAATCGTCCGAACAAATCAGAAGGCGGATTTTGTGCCTCGTTCCCCGTCGCCAAGGAAAGCCGGATCTTCATGACGTATCGCGGCGCCTATCAGGACGTCGTCACGCTGGCGCATGAGTTGGGTCACGCCTACCATAATTCATTGCTGCATGATCTTACGTTCTTCAATCAGATCAAAGGAACGAGCATCGCCGAGACCTCCTCGACCTTCATGGAGAATTTGGTCCTTGATGCTGTCATCGAGGAGTCGGAACAGGAAGAGCGCCTCGCCATGCTTGAAATCAAGATTCAAGAAGGATTGAAGTATGTCGGAGTCGTTCCCAGTCTGTTTCGTTTTGAGCAACGGTTTTATACGGAACGGAAACAAGGGCCGGTTTCGAGCGTTCGGTTGTCGGAACTGTTACTCGAAGAGGAGATGCATCATTACGGCGATGTCTTAGCGGAGTCGGCTCCTTTCAAATGGATCTATGCCAGTCACCTCTATAATACCCGTTTAGCATTCTACAACATTCCCTATACAGTCGGTTACTTGCTGAGCAATCAGTTGTACACGAAGGTCAAACAATCAACGGCGGCGTTCGAAACACAATTTGAACCATTGTTGCGTACATCAGGACAAGCAGCGATTGAAGAGCTGGTCGAACGTCATATCGGTGGTGATCCGGAGTCCTTCGTTTTTTGGCAACAGGCACTTGAACCGTTGCTTGGCGCAATCGGGATGTATCTGAGCGAGACGGAAGCGCTTGTTCCTGTCGATTGAACTCGCCGGCAATCGGGAATAGATAATTAACGAAGGAGGGGTGCCGATGTATGAACAGGAGAAACGATTGCTGGCGGAAGCTGCATTGAAGCATGTCAAAAACGGGATGGTTCTCGGACTCGGGACAGGTTCGACGGCCCGTCTCTTCATCGAAGTGTTAGGGAACTGGGTGCAGGACGGTGGACAGATTCAAGGGGTCGCGACCTCAGACGCAACAGCGGAGCAGGCGAAACAATTAAACATTCCGCTTTTATCGCTTGAAGAAGCAACGCATATCGACCTGGTCATCGACGGAATCGACCAAATTGATCGCCAGTTCCAGGTGCTAAAAGGGGGCGGCGGCGCCTTGTTTCGGGAAAAAGTTGTCGCCTTGATGAGCCGTGAAGTGCTCTACCTCGCAGATGCGTCGAAGTTCGTCCATCATCTCAGTGGACCGTTGCCGGTTGAAGTCGAGCCGTTTGCGGGACCTTATGTCGAGCAACGTCTGCAGGAGAAACATCTTGTCTTTACGTTACGTCAACAAGACGGACAACTTTTTGTCACGGATGGTGGCCACTTGATTATTGATGTGGATCTAGAACGTATACAAGATGTGCGTCATTTCGCACAAGAACTGAAGGGATGGTCAGGTGTCGTCGAGACAGGATACTTTGAACGCCAGCCGGATCACGTCTTGACGGTGGAGCAGGGGAACGTCCGGCAGCTCGCTCATCCGAATCTGCGGGATGGCGGAGGTCTTGTCTAGCGGGGCAAGTTGATGTTTGAAGCAGAAAGAAGGGGAACACATGCGATTACGAAAACGGTATTTGTTTGGTGCCAGTATGCTTGCCGGTGCCGGCCTCTTGTTATTAAAAAAGAAAGAGCCGGCCTCGACCAGCCACCTCAAGGAATATTTGTCACATCTGGACGAAGATTTGAGTCCGGATGCGGATAAAGATCCGGATGAAGTCGGGTTGACGAAACTGGATTCGATTTATCGTGCCGAGTGGCAAGCGAACGGCTATCCACGTTCCAGAAAAGAACTCGAGGATTTAGAAAAATAAATCACGCCAGCACTCCGGTTCGGGGCGCTGGCGTGATTTTAGTATGTAAGGGAACCGGCGATGATCAATCCGATTGAAATCGATAGAAACAGTAATAACAAACCAACCGCTTCGTTGTTGGCATCAATTTCTTTTGTCATGCTGAGACGTGGAATGATCAAGTCAGCCAAGTAGAACAAGACGATCTGGAAAACAATCGCAAGCGCTCCCCACAACACCATGTCGAGAATGCTGACGGAGTTCGTGATGCTTGAATAAAGAACGATCGCAAGACCAAGGATCCGTCCGCCGAACGCATAGACGGCTGCTTTTTTCCCTTGACGGATCAGCTCCATCTCTTTTGACTTCGTCGTCACTTCAAACAGGACGACCCCGATTGCTAGCAGGAGTGTTGCGACCCCGATATACGCAAGCGTCGATAAAAACAGTTCACTAAAACCCACTGTACTTCCCCCTTAGGAATGATTTGATTTGTTTCGTTCTTTTCGTTGTTGCCACGAGACATACCCTTCGAGCATCGCACCGACTAAAATCCCGGCTGAGACGTACAGATAAAAATTATCACCGATGAAGCCGAAGACCAGCCCGAGGATCAGACCGATTAAAATGTAAGGTCCTTTTGTTAATTGCATCAAATTCACCTACCTCACTGTCAAACGTAGCTGATTTTTTCAGATTCGTCCATCCCTAATCCGAATGATGTGTCGTCGCCACCTCTTGTTCGATTGAAAAAAGAGTGACTTGGTTCCGACCATTTTGTTTCGAATGGTAGAGGGCGGCATCGGCATCGGTGACAAGATGTTGGATCTCTGTTGTCGTTTTTGGAAAACTCGCGACCCCGAACGAAGCGGTCAACGGCAGAAAGACACCGGTCGATAACTGAAAAGGGGAGGTCGCGATCCGTTCCCGTAACTGTTCTGCGAGAGCGACGACCTTAGCGATCGTCAGCTGCTCGACGAGAATCGAAAACTCTTCACCGCCGTTTCGGGAGACATACCCGGCATCCGTCACACCATCCCGCAGGCGGGCTGCGAATTGACGTAACACTTCATCACCGGCCTCGTGCCCATACGTGTCGTTGACCTGCTTGAAATGATCGATATCAATCGTAATCAAAGCAATTTCGTGTTGGTGTAGGATGGTTTGTTGTTTCAAGTCATCAAAATGATCCGTGAAGGCACGGAAATTATGTAGACCGGTCAAAAAATCACGTTGAGCCGTCTGTTGTAACGTCCGCATTGACTGTTTCGTCAGCCGGATGTCACGGATGATGACAAGGGCGAGCCAGCTGCTGACGAATGAGGCGGGAAGGACGACGCTCAAAATCGTTGTCATCAGTCCGGTCGCCGCCAGCACGTAGGTCAGGACGGCACCGTGCAGAACAGTCGCATAAATCGTGACGAGCGTAAAGGTTCGTTTCGAGTAGATCGGGAACCAGTTGACGAGCAAAGACGTCCCGCCGGCAACCAATATGATGAAAAGCGTGGCGGCATAGGCGGCGGCGTTCGTACTGATACTGAACCGGTAGAGGACGATGACCGCCGTGACGATGACCGTCGGTAAGGGTCCGGCAAAATAGGCGGCAACGATGACAGGAATATGTCGTAAATCGACAAGCACGCCGGGGACGGGCTCAATCGTCAACTGCATTAACAGAAGCGACAGGACACTTAAACTGATGCCATAGAGAATCCGGACCGATCGTTTGGAGTCGACGGTGATCGGATGTGGTGATAATTTACCAAGCAGATAAAAACCACTCATCAATAGAGTCACGTTATGCAGCACATCATATAAAATCACTTTCAAGCTTATTCACCTTGCTTTCGTCAAACAAATCATACTTATCGTTAGAATACGCTAGTTGCTGTACAAAATCCTGTATTCTGATAAAAGATTTCTAGAAAAAGCATCTAAAAATCAAGTATGTCCATAATGTGAACTTATAGAACCTATAAGCTGTACTTATAGGTTCATGGATTTTGATTGACCGTTGCCAGATTCAATTGTTAAATGATGAAGAAGCAATTGAAAGCGCTTACTAAAATTAAAAGGAGACACACCATGGAACTTGTCATCATTCTTCTTGCCTTATCTTTATTGATGTTCGTGGCATATCGAGGGTTTTCGGTCATCTTGTTTGCTCCAATCTGTGCCTTGTTCGCTGTCTTACTGACGAACCCGGATTGGGTCTTACCATTCTTCTCCAACATCTTCATGGAAAAAATGGTCGGCTTTATCAAGGCCTATTTCCCTGTCTTCCTCCTCGGAGCGATTTTCGGGAAAGTCGTCGAGATGTCAGGGATCGCTGAATCGATCGCGAAGTCGATCATTCGGATGATCGGGACGAAACGGGTCGTCATCATCATGGAACACGTCAATAAGTACGGCGAGTCGAAGGTCAAGACGAGTTGTACGTTACCGTTGACCGGGAGCCAAGTCGTCAATCGGCTGATCACGGATAAAGCCGTCTTTGATTTCACGGAATCGGGGATGGTCCTGATCGAGGCGTTAAACGGACTCACCGTCGAAGACATTCGCGCTGTCACAGAAGCGAACTTCACGGTCAGTCCGGAACTTGAACGAATGCCAGTAGGGGAGTGAGTCAAATGGTCAAGGGA
This sequence comes from Exiguobacterium sp. s128, assembly GCF_018618815.1. Lineage (NCBI taxonomy): Bacteria > Bacillati > Bacillota > Bacilli > Caryophanales > Exiguobacterium > Exiguobacterium sp. s128. The sequence goes on from NZ_JACSMT010000007.1 coordinate 75,305, forward strand.
GATATCGTCCTCGTGACGGGAGCAGGAAGCGGGATTGGTCTTGAAATTTCAAAAGCGTTTGCCGAGGCAGGGGCGAAGGTCGTCATCACGGACGTCATCTACCCGCTTGTTCCGCAAAAACGGTTGCTCGCCGTCGAAGAAATCGCCGACTATGCGTTATTCCTCGCCAGTCGGAAAGCAAAAGGCATCACGGGACAGGCCAACGTCTTGGACGGTGGTTATACGATTCAATAAGGGGGAAATCAGGATGAGTGAACAAGTTGTCATCGTCAGTGCGACACGAACGGCAATCGGCAGTTTTAACGGCAGTTTAAAAGATGTCAAGGCAACGACGCTTGGGGCGACGGTCATCCGGGCAGCACTGGAACAAGCGAACGTCGCGCCCAATCTCGTCGAAGAAGTCATCATGGGCAACGTCCTTCAGGCAGGACTCGGACAAAATCCGGCGCGTCAGGCAAGTCTCCTCGCCGGTCTTCCGGAAACGGTTCCGGCGATGACGATCAATAAAGTCTGTGGTTCCGGCTTAAAGGCGATTCATCTCGCGTTTCAGGCGATCAAGTCCGGAGAGGCGGATATCATCGTCGCCGGCGGGATGGAAAACATGAGCCAGGCGCCGTACGTGTTAAGTGGTGCCCGGACCGGCTTACGGATGGGTGACCAGCCGCTTGTCGATACGATCATCAAGGACGGACTCGAATGTGCCTTTAACGATTACCATATGGGGATCACAGCGGAAAATCTGGCCGAGCAATATACGATTTCCCGGGAGGCGCAAGACCAGTTTGCAGCGACAAGTCAACAAAAAGCAAGCCAAGCCATTGAAGCGGATCGTTTCCAAGCGGAAATCACACCGGTTGAAATTCCGCAACGTAAAGGCGAGCCTGTCGTATTCACGCAAGATGAGTTCCCGCGTGCCGGTACGACAAACGAGTCCCTCGCACGACTGCGCCCGGCCTTCAAGAAGGACGGGACGGTGACGGCCGGTAACGCATCCGGGATCAATGACGGAGCGGCAGCAGTCGTCGTCATGTCTGCTCGCAAAGCGAAAGAACTCGGACTGACACCCCTCGTCGAGATTGTCGCAAACGGCACGTCCGGCGTCGACCCGAGCATCATGGGGATCGGTCCGGTCAAGGCGGTCGGACAGGCGTTGCAAAAAGCCGGTCTTGAACTTGACGCCATCGAGGTCATCGAGGCGAACGAAGCGTTTGCTGCGCAATCACTTGCGGTTGACGCGGAACTCCGGTTTGATCCGGCGAAGTTGAACCGTAACGGCGGAGCGATTGCACTCGGTCATCCGATCGGCGCCAGCGGAACACGGATCATGGTGACATTGATCCACGAGATGTTACGGACCGGCGAAAGCCATGGTCTCGCGACACTCTGTATCGGCGGCGGTCAAGGGATTGCGACGATCGTCAAGAAGTTTGAAGAATGATTCTGATTGTTAAACAGTAAAAATTGAAGAGGCTGACTCTAAAAGGAAGCACTCATTTTTTCACGCCCTTTCCTCAGGCGAGACACAAGCCAGCTTTCCTGCCTCAATCAGGCAGGAAAGCGGGTCTTGTTTGTCTCTGACAGCGCAACAATGCGCTTTTTCCTGCAGGAGTCGCGTGAAAAGAGTGTTTCTTTTTTTATGAGATCAGGGTGGCAGAATAAAAATCTGCCACCCTTCTTTTGCGTTTGGTTTAAATGATTTACTGGATTAGCGAAATGACGCGGGAAAGAAAAAGAGCACAAGACATGACAAAAAGAAACGGCTTACGGTAAAATGAAACACGTTGTAAGGGAGGGTGTCAGATGATTTTATTACAGAATGTCAGTAAAGCTTTTTCCGGACAACCGGTCATCCAGTCCGTCGCCCTCTCGATTGAACAGGGCGAGATTCATGGCATCATCGGTGCGAGCGGTGCCGGGAAATCGACCTTACTCCGGCTGATGAACCTGCTCGAACGGCCGGATACCGGGCGGGTCGAATTTGACGGGATGGATTTAACAAACCTGCCGAACCGACAGCTGCGGCAGACCCGACAAAATATCGGGATGATTTTTCAAGACTTTAATCTGGTCGGAAACAAGACGGTCGAACAAAACATTGGTGTTTCGCTTGAACTGGCCCGTGTCAAAAAATGTGAGCAGGCGGACCGGATTCAGGAGTGTCTCCGGTTTGTCGGACTGGAATCCTTTGCCCGGAAGTATCCGTCCGAACTGAGCGGAGGACAGAAGCAGCGTGTCGCGATTGCCCGGGCGCTCGCCAACCGCCCGCGCGTTTTGCTGTGTGACGAACCGACGTCTTCGCTTGATCCGAGTACGACGTCGGAAATTTTAAGGGTGCTGCAGGACATCAATCAGACACTCGGGGTGACGATTGTCCTTGTCAGTCATGAGATGCAGGTGATTCAAAGCATTTGCAATCGGGTCACGATCATGGCGGACGGGCAGATTGAAACGACGATTGCGACCGAACCGGCTGGAATCACGGAAATTACGAGTGATGCCGGTTGGTTCCTGACCCAATTGACGGAGCGGAGGGATCCACATGCCTGACATCGTGCTCGAATATGCTTCGGAAATCAGACTGGCGATCGGACAAACGTTCGTGATGGTCGGGATCTCGATTCTCGCGGCAGTTCTCGTTGGTTTACCGCTCGGAACCTGGCTCTATCTGTCACGCAAAGGCCAGTTATTGTCGAACCGGTTCGTCTTTTCAAGTTTGAACTTACTCGTCAATACAATCCGGTCATTTCCATTTTTATTGCTCGTCGTTTTCCTGATTCCGTTTACGCGGATCATCATCGGGACGGCGATTGGAACAGCAGCGGCGACCGTCCCGCTTGCGGTCATTGCGATCGCCCATTACTCACGGCTCGTCGAACAGTCGTTGCTTGAAGTGCCGAAAGGTGTCATCGAAGCGGCCGTCTCGATGGGGGCTTCGACACGCGAAGTCGTCGTAAAATTTTTATTTGTTGAAGCCCGGTCCGGTCTTGTGCTCGGTCTGACGACGTCGATCGTCAGCTTCATTTCCTATTCGACGATCATGGGAGTTGTCGGCGGCGGAGGAATCGGCGACTTTGCCGTCCGGTACGGCTACCAACAGTTTCAGACGGAATTGATGCTGTATATGATTTTAATTATGGTCATCCTGGTGCAACTGATTCAGTTTGCCGGGACGACCGTAGCACGCTTGCTCGATAAACGTTAACCGAAAGTAGGAATTCAAATGAAAAAAATCATGATATTACTCAGCGTGTTTGTCCTGGCATTAGCCGGATGCGGGAACGCGGACAAGAAGGACGAACAAGGTTCGACGGAAAAAACGGAGACGTTAAAAGTCGCGTCACTGATCAAACCGATGACAGAAATTCTGGATCTCGTTAAACCCCAATTAAAAGAAGAGGGCATTAACCTGGAAGTCGTCGTCTTGAGTGATAACGTTCAACCGAACAGTGCCCTGGCGGCAAAAGAAGTGGATGCGAACTTCTTCCAACACGTCCCGTACATGGAAGAGTTTAACCGGAACAACGATGCCAAACTCGTCCCGATTGAACCGATCTACTTCGCGAACTACGGTCTTTATTCGAAAGAATACAAAAAGCTGGACCAATTGCCGAAAGGTGCCGTCATCGCAATCGCGAACGACGTCTCGAACATTGACCGCTCGCTGGCTTTACTTGCCCAACATGATGCGATCAAGTTGAAAAAGAAAACCGGTCCGTATTACACGATGAAAGACATCACGGAAAACAAACGTAACTTTAAGTTCAAGGAAGTGGATTTGTTGATGCTGGCCCGTCTCTATGACGATGCTGATGCGGTCATCATGACGCCGGCCTACGCTTCTCCACTCGGTCTGACGCCGAAGAAGGATGCCCTTGTCACGGAAGGCGTCGAGAATGACTTCGCGATCACGCTCGTCGCCCGGAAGGACAATCAGGATGCAGAAGCGATTCAAAAACTTGCGAAAGCGATGACAAGTCCGAAAGTCAAAAAGTTCCTCGAAGACAATTATGATGAAACAGCGATTCCGGCCTTTAAATAAGTGATCAGATGTAAGGACCAAAAACCACTGGATGCATGTCTTTAAACAGACACGCGATCAGTGGTTTTTGCTTATAGTTTTATTAGAGTTTCGCTTATTGAGCGGTCAGTTTTTTCGCATAGCCGCTTTTTTGTAGAACGTCAGCTGTCGGCATATGGGTCCACTTGGTGACCGGGACATCGGGATTCTTTTGAATGAATTCTGTCATGATTGTATTGCCGATGGCGTAATTCGACCAACTTGGAATCTGTAACTCATAATTTCCGTTTTGTAAGTCAGAATATTTGATATTGTACGCATTCACTTCATGTAAAACATGTTTTAAGGAATGTGCAACGAGTGGTTGTGTCCAAAGGGGATTCACGTCCGGGTACAGGTCTTTTGCGAAAAGGTCTGCTTTGCCTTCTGTAACGATGTTATCAGTAACTGAGGAAGTTGATAGTTGTTCGGCCACAACAGTGTGATGGTATTCATGAGCCGTCGTATAGGCTAACATCGGTTCTGCAAAATCGACATCGAGATACAGGACAAACAAATCTTTTGAAAGAGCGATTCCGCTAACTCCTTCCATTTTTTTGTTGTGACTTGGATCATCTGGACTGATTGGCGCAACGAGTACAACAAGATCATTCTGCCGTGGGAGTTCTTTGATTGAACGCTGTAAGGACTTCTTAATTTGCTTATTAATACGTGTCTCATGTTTTTTCAAATAGGTTACGGATTCTTTTAAGTATTTTAAGTTGTTTGTCGGCTGGTCCAGCGGATTATAGACGCCAGATTGTTCGGATACCTTTTCTTGTTTCCGGACTCGTTCGTTTTCCGCCAAAACGTATTTTTCGAATAATGCTCCATTCTCGGTCGGTTTTTTCAATGCAGCATCGACATACGACTGATACGCGTCGTAGAGCGGAATGACGGTGATTGTCTGATTGTCTTGCTTGAAAGTCAATTTCTGTGGTTCGTCATTTCCATTTAGTCAGATGAACTTATGTTACCGATTACATCATTCGAGCGGATCAGCAGTCATTATTTTAGAAAAGGGTGAAACAGCAAGTTTTTTTGAGAAATGTCAGAATATTCACCAGATAAACTCCTAGCACGAGGTCACAGACCTATGTTATCCTTTCGAACGAAGTACCTGATTCGTTGATAAAACATGAGTCAGGTCGTAATTAAATCGTGGGGGTTTCTTATGTCTAAAACAGTTCCAACATCCTTTATCGTCGTCATCGGTATGATGCTGTTTGCCTTGTTTTTCGGGGCCGGTAATCTGATTTTTCCACCGATGCTCGGGCAAATGGCAGGGGAGAACGTCTGGATTGCCAATGCCGGGTTCCTGGTCACAGGCGTCGGCTTACCGTTGCTTGCGATCTTAGCCTTTGCCTATTCCGGTGAACCGGACTTACGGGCGATGGCGTCCCGGGTCCATCCGATCTTCGGTCTTGTCTTTGCCATCATCCTGTACTTAGCAATTGGTCCATTTTTTGCGATTCCGCGCGCCGGAACCGTTTCCTATGAAATCGGGATCAAACCATTCTTCGGAGAATCGGCGTCATCAACACCACTGTTGATCTTTTCGATTCTGTTTTATACGCTTGCTTGCCTGTTGTCGCTGAATCCGACAAAAATCGTGGATGTCGTCGGAAAGATTTTGACACCAATCAAGATTACATTCATCGGGCTGTTGATTCTCGTTGCCGTCATTAAGCCAATTGGAAGTTTTCAGAATCCTTTGACGACGTATCAACACAACGCTTTTTTTAACGGCTTCCAGGAAGGATATCTGACGCTTGATGCCCTCGGCGCGTTTGTCTTCGGCATCATCATCATCTCGGCAATCAAGGAAAAAGGGGTTACGTCGAAAAAACAACTGCTGATCATCTGTTCGAAAGCAGCTCTGATTGCGGCAAGCTTGCTGGCCATCACCTATTCGGCCCTTGCGTTCATGGGGGCTTCCAGTGTCTCGAAAATCGGTCCGTTGAAGAACGGAGCGGAAATCTTGTCTGCCGTCTCCGATTATTACTTCGGTTCGTACGGTTCGATTCTACTCGGTCTGATGATCACGGTCGCGTGTCTGACGACGAGTGTCGGTCTGATCACGGCCTGTGCGTCCTTCTTCTCCCTCTTGTTGCCACGGATTTCATACGTCAAGTGGACGATTGGACTGTCGATCTTCAGCGCGCTCGTCGCCAACATCGGTCTGACACAGTTGATCGCGATTTCGAAACCGGTTCTGCTGACACTTTATCCACTGGCAATCTGTCTGATTTTCCTGACGTTCTTACATAACGTCTTTAAAGGAAAACCGGCTGTCTACCAGGGCGCGATGTGGATGACGTTTGCCGTCAGTCTGTTTGACGGACTGAAGGTCGCGGAAGCACCGGTTGGACCGGTCTTACGTGTTTTTGAAAACGTGTTGCCGTTCTTTTCCGTCGGACTCGGTTGGGTCGTTCCGGCCATCATCGGAGCCATCTTAGGCGGATTATTCGGGCGGAAAAAAGCGTACCGCTCGGAAGAATCACGTGTTGCTTAATTTCAATTTTATTTAGACGGAAGCTGTTTCGATTTTAAAATCGAAGCAGCTTTTTTGCTGTCTGCCCAACTATCATCGATGGAAACAAATTGGAATGGTATTGACAAAGGGAACAGGATCGATGATATAGTAGTATTGCAAATGAGATTCATTATCAATTAAAAGGGAGTGGTTTTTCTGTTTATTCAACTTAAAACAATCCGGGTGGAAACCGGTCATGCCGAGTCAATGATTGAACGGTTCGCAGGCGAAGGCATCATCGAACAACAACCCGGCTTCATCGATCTCAGTGTCCTGCAAAAAAAGCGGACGCGGGGCGAGGAAGAAGTCATCGTACTGATTCGCTGGGAGTCGGAAGACGACTGGAAAGCGTGGGAGACGAGTGACGTCCATCTTGCAGGTCACCGTGCACGTCGTGGTCAACCGGTGCCGTCGTTCATTTTAGGAAGTGACCAGCAGTATTACGAGGTCCTTGGTCAAAAAGTAAAAAGTTAAAAAAAGACCGATCCGTCGATTCGTGACAGATCGGTCTGCCTTTATTTTCGGAACAATAATACGATGAAATAAGGTGCCCCAAGAATTGCGATGACAATCCCGACCGGAATGTCGGCCGGAGCAAGCAGATTTTTCCCGATCAAGTCGGCGAGCAACACGAGCAGACTGCCGAGCAGGGCGGCGACCGGAATCAGACTGTAATGATTTGGTCCGACGAGACGCCGGGCGATGTGCGGGGCGAGCAATCCGATAAAGGAAATTCCGCCACCGGCAGCGACACAGGAACCGGCAAGTGCGGCAGCGATCAATAAAATCCGTTTCCGTGTCCGTTCGACTCGGAGTCCTAACGTCTGCGGGAGCGAGCCGCTCAGTTGCAACAGATTCAACGACCGGCTGTGTAAAAAGGCAAGCGGCACCAAACTGACGATCCAAGGGGCAAGCGTCAAGACGGATGACCAATCTGCCTGCCAGATGCTTCCGGTCAACCAGACCGTCGCCTGCTGAAAATCGCGAGGATCCATCTTCAACTGAAAAATGATCAAGAGAGCGCCGCAGAGGGCGTTGATTCCGACCCCAACCAACAACAGACGTCCCGGTTGGACCGCTTTTCCCGCCAACCGGTAAATCGTCCAGGCGACAAGCGTCGCACCGAAAAAAGCGACGAACGGCAGAACCGGAAGTTGATGTGTAGCGGAGCGAAAGAAAAACAGCGTCAAGACCACGAACAGTCCGGCACCGGCATTGATTCCGAGAATGCCGGGATCAGCGAGGGCATTGCGTGACATCCCTTGAAGTAATGTCCCGGAGACAGCCAGTCCGGCACCAATCAACAAGGCGAGCAACATCCGCGGTAGCCGGAGATCGATGAGAATCAATCGTTCCGCTTCCGTCCCTTGTCCGATCAACGTTCGGCCGATCGCACCAAACGAAACGGGAAGAATTCCGGTCGACAGACTGTACACGAATGTCAAAATGAGCAGACTACATAAACAAACCAGCGTCAATCGCGCCTGTTTTACGGCATGCCAGACATCCATCAGACGGACAACTCCTTTCGGCGGGCGAGATAAAGAAAGTAGGGTACCCCGACCAAGGCGGTGACGGCTCCAAGCGGGGTTTCGAACGGCGGATTGATCATGCGCGCCAGCAAATCGGAAGCGATCAATAACGTCATGCCGAACAGAGCGCTGACCGGTAGCAACAGGTAATAGTTCGTTCCGACTAAAAAGCGGCTGATATGGGGAATGATCAAGCCGACAAAGCCGATGACACCGGCGACCGACACGGCAACACCGGCAAGCAGGACGATGCTGCAAAATCCAAGCAGCCGGACTTTCGTCAACGAGGAACCGAGCCCGGTCGCAACATCTTCTCCGAGCGAGAGGACGGTCATGCTGCGGGCGATATGTAAGGAAATGAGGAGTCCAAGCAGGACGACCGGAAGCAAGACAAACACGTGCGCCCATTTTGCCCCGGATAACCCGCCGGCATACCAAAAGCTGAGATCTTGGGCGACTTGGTGAAACAGAGTGATGCCGGTCGACAAGGCGCTGAATAAAGCACTCAGTGCCGCACCGGCTACGGTCAACGTGACTGGTGAAAAGCGACCGCGGGCAAACACCGTGATCAGCAGAATGACGGCTGTTCCAAGTGCAGCGCCGCCAAACGAAAAGGCAAGCGAAGTCACAAATGAATGCTCCGAGACAAAGGCTAGCGACAAGGCGACTCCAAGTCCCGCTCCGTGGGTGATGCCAAGCAGGGAGGGGTCAGCCAGCGCATTCCGGGTCAACCCTTGCATCATCGTTCCCGACAGCGCCAGTGCAATGCCGACAAGCCCGGCGCAAATCAGACGCGGAAGCCGGACTTCTTGGACGAGTTGATGCTGCAGATTACCGGCGTCAAAGGCATGAAACGAGGCGAGGACGGTCGCCCGGGAAATCGGCACGGCACCGTAAAACAAGGACAGTGTACTGAGTAGCGTGAGCAGTCCAACCGTGAGAACAACAATCGTCAGGATTGAGCGTGGTCGAACGGATGTAGTCATAGACGTCTCTCCTTTTTAATTGAGAATCAGATTCATTATCAACGCGATTAAACGTACATCGAAGACCAATTTTTTGTCAAATGTTTTTTTAAGGAGTGGGCAGGATGGAGTTACAGATCAAACCGTTACCAATCGAGAAGCACTGGTTGCTTGAAGGCGACCGGCGATCAGTCAAGCCGGGACTGGTCATTGTCGTTGCGGGGAGCGGATTTTTATACAGCAACCGGCACCGATTATACCCGGGCGACGCCGTCTGGATCGAACAAATCGATGAGGTGTTGCCAACTGTAAAAGAAACCTGTTTGTTCTATCACCTGACGTTGACAGGACACCGGTGTGCGCTGTACCGACAAGATGCAGACATCCTGCATGACTGGTTACGGCAACTGCATGTCAGCCCGACTTCGGAACAGGAAGGGTTGACTCAACTACGAATTCTGTATCAATTGCTTGAGACATTGAGCCGCGAACAGGAGAATCATGTGTTTGAGGAAGTGGTCGCTTCGTGGCTGAAGGACTTGTCGATGCAACGGTCCGTCCATGAGCTGGCGCTTGATCTCGGAATGTCGGTCCCGACATTTAACCGGCTGTTTAAAGAGCGGTATCACGCAACACCAAAAGAATATGTGACGCAACTGCGGATTCGCACGGCAAAGGAGTGGATGCTCGCTTCACACGAGATGACGTTGGCGCAAATCGCACAAAAAGTGGGGCTGCAGGACGAATTTTACTTCAGCCGCCTCTTCAAAAAACGGACCGGCTTGTCGCCGACCTATTTTTTACAACGGATTACGCCCCGGATCGGCATTGCCAGCCGCCTCTTATTGCAGGATCATCTGTTGGCACTTGGTCTGCAACCGATCCTGGCACCGAGTTATCCGACGGAATACGGAGCAAGCGGATTACCCGTGTTTTTGACCGGACTGGACGGAACCCTTTTGTACGACGCCAATCAACCGCTTCAACGGGAATGGTTCGAGACGACGGCACTCGATTTGATTATCAAGACACCGAGTTTAGAGAAGGGACAGGATATCAGCTGGTTGCCGGCGGACCATGTCCTTGAACTGCCGCATCAAACCTGCTGGAGTGACTATCTCCGACTGATTGCCGTCGCGACGAATCGGGAAGACCGGATCGAGCCGATCGTCGCGCAGATTACAGCGCTCGAACAAACGGTCAAGGAACGTCTGACGTGGAACAAGACCGGAACATGGGCTGTCGTCTGGATTCGACCGGATGAGGTGCGGTTATACGGGACGAAGCAACATACAATGCTCGATTTTTTATTTCATGATTTGGGTCTGACACCGGCACCGGGATTACCGGAAACCATTTATGAGATTGTCACGCTGGAGACGTTACAACGAGTTGATCCCGAAAACCTGCTGATCTTATGGAGTCAACCGGTTGATGTCGAGCGGATTCAGCAAGAAGAGTCGTGGCAGACCTTGCAGGCGGTCAGGCGCCATCAAGTCCATTATCCGGACAGCGTTGATTGGGATCCTTGGGGACCACTCGGGCGCACCCACATGCTGAAGCAATTGTTAGACTACATCGAAAATGAACCACGCTTGATTTGTCCATGAAAGTTGATCGGTTCGTCCATGTTGCTCTTTAGTGATAATGATTATCATTACTAATGAAGAACGAGAGTGAGAGGGGAAAAGAACCACATGAAAAAAATCATCAGTGTCACATCAGTCCTCGCGACGTGTGTTGTATTAGCCGCCTGTGGAGGCGAGGCAAGCGAACAACCGACAAAAAAAGCAGCCGCCGTCCACACCGTTGAACATATTTTTGGAAAGACGGAAGTTCCGAATGATCCGAAGAAAGTGGTTGTCCTGTCGCACGTATCGTGGGAAGGGTCGCTCGTCTCCGTCGGTGTCAAACCGTATGCCGTGATGGCGTACGATAATGAGTTTCCACCACACTTGACGAAAGAACTCGAAGGAACGAAGGCGTTGCCGTACGCGGACGAAATCAATCCGGAAGAAATCGTCAAACTGGATCCGGACTTGTTGATCATCAGTGACCGGTACAAACCGCTGTATGACAAACTGGCTAAAACAATCCCGACAGTCGTCGTCGAGGTGGGGGGTGACTGGAAAGAGGATCACCTAAAGGTTGCGGAAGCGGTCAACAAGAAAGAAGAAGGACAGGCAGTCATCGATGACTTGGCGAAAGAAGCAAAAGACATCGGTCAACGGATTAAGGAAAACGTCAAGGACGAGACGTTTATGGCGGTCTCGGTCAACAAAAAAGATATTCGTGTCTACGGTCTGACGAACCACGCGACGAACTCGCTCTTGTTTGATGATATCGGGCTGACACCGACGAAAGGTCTGCCAAAAGACTTCGGGGAAAACATTTCGATCGAAGGACTGGCGAAATACAATCCCGACCACATCATTGATCTGTCGTACTTCAACAGTGGACCGTACTACGATGAAGTGACGAACGGGAAGGTCTGGAAAGGGCTGACAGCAGTCAAACAAGATCAAGTCCATCAATTGTCGACGACGTGGGGCTTCTGGGATCCAATCGAACGCCAAAAAGGATTAATGGAACTGGAAGACGTCTTATTGAAATGACCAGATGAAGAGCAGGAGAAAGAACGGGGAAACCCGTTTTTCTCTTTTTCAAGAGTGAGAATGATTATCAATTGTTAGAAGGAGTGTGACAGTCATGACGACACGTACAGAACGAACCGAAGAGATTGCAACCCATGCAACGCTCCAAGCATTCGGCAACAGCTACCTCCGTGAAATCGACATGATCGAGTGGTTCATTCCAACAGACGAGGAGAATGTCCGGTTCGGTGATACCGCCTGCCGGATCGACGTTGGGACCGTCTACGTCCTTGAAATCCGCCGCCGTTCACGGATCGGTCGTCACGAAATCGGACGGATTTACCGGCAAACGACGAGCGGGTGGACAGAGGAAGCACCGTTGACTTTCATTATCGCTTGTTGCCAACATCTGCAACGGCTTGCTCCCGGCGTGACGGATTTATTGTACCGGGTTCTCGACAGTCACCGGGGTATGTGTCACATCATCGCGCATGAGCTGAACGAGCCGGTTTGTCCTGAGACGTTTCTTGAACACGAGCAGACGGTCCGGTTCGGACATTGGTTCCACCCGACGCCGAAAAGCCGGGTCGGGATGCATGACTGGGAGCAAGTCGCGTATGCACCGGAATTCAGGAACGGGTTTCAACTCGATTATTTTGCGGTTGATGAGTCCCTGCTGACGGAAGCCAGTGCGACGGATCAATGGATCAGCGAACAGATGCGGAAGCAACTCGGATCAGCAGTGGCACTGTCAGCGTCAGAACGCCTGTTACCCGCGCATCCTTTGCAGGCACAACATCTTTTGTTGCAACCGACCGTGCAACAGTTGCTCGCGACGAACCAACTCCGCCATCTCGGCCGCCTGGGTCCGATGTACTTCGCGACATCCTCGATCCGGACAGTCCTGCAAGCGGATCGGTCGCACATGCTGAAGTTTTCGATTCCGGTTCAAGTCACCAATTCGCGCCGGGTCAATAAACGGCACGAACTGACGGCGGGATTCGTCATGCGACGTCTCGCTGAACAGTTGACGTTGCCAAAGAGATTTTCAATTACGCACGATCCGGCCTATGCGACGATTCGGACGGAGGCGGAAGAATCCGGTTTTGAGGTCATCTACCGCGAAGCGCAAGGCGATGCGATCAACGTCGCGGCACTCGTTCAGGAACCGCTCGATCAAGAACCATCTGTCTTGATGTCGCTTGTCCACGAAGCCAGACAATCGGGTCAATCGTTAGACGAAGCTGCCTGGGAGTGGTTTGCAGCGTATATCGAACTGACCGCCGGAGCGCTGATTGAATTGTATGAGACTTACGGGATTGCTCTCGAAGCGCACCAACAGAACAGTTTGATCCGCGTCGAACAGGGACGTCCGGTCAGCTATCAGTTCCGCGATAATCAAGGATATTATCTCGCCCGGTCACATGAAGAACGGTTAATACGACTGGAACCCTCACTCGCACAGGCACCAGATCTGTTTTATGACGAAACGACGATTCAAGAACGGTTGACCTATTACGTGATCTGGAATCACTTGGCGGGTCTGATTCATCGGTTCGACCGTGATGGACTTTTGCCGGAACAAGAGTTGCTCGATTGGCTCGGGAATTGGTTCGACGACCGACAAGCGATGTTATTCGGACTCGGAAAAGACTGGATCGAGTATCTCCGTTCGCGTCAGACGTTACCTTACAAGGCAAACTTGTTGACGCGCCTGCATGCACTTGACGAACTGGAAGTCAGCGGGGAACGGGTCATCTTCATTGATATCGATAATCCATTACAGCGGGAGGGGTACCATGTCACGACTGAGCGAACGACGTGTCTGCAAACAACTTCTTGAAGCGATCCTGTTCGAACGGATCGAGCCGTTCATCGAACACCGGCGACCAAAGGGGAAAACGACATTTCGGTTCGTCCGACCGCCCTACGAACTGACGATCGAGGGTGGACGTGGGGCATTCGACCGTGTCTGGCTCGAACTCGAGACGGCCGTCTTGACACAACACCAACAAGTCCAACCGCTGACGCTTAAGCATGTGCTCGATTGCTTTCAAATCGAGGACCAATTGCGACAAGAACTGAAGCAGACGGTTCAGTTGGATGAAATCTGTCCAAGACTGATCGTCGCCCGAACGAACTTGTCGTATGAAGTATTGGAACAAGCGTTAGTCGAAGGACATCCGTATCATCCCTGTTTTAAGTCACGGATCGGCTTCTCAAACGAAGATCATTGGCGATATGGACCGGAAGCGGGACAACGATTCCGATTACGGTTCGTCGCCCTTCCGACTTCAGTCGTCCGTGCGACACGGATGGACGGGGTGATGGAGAAGACGTTTGGTCGAACGATCCTGGCCCAATTAGAGACCAGACTGACAAGCTTGACGAGTAAGTGGGAAAACTACCAGATCCTGCCCGTCCATCCATGGCAGTGGGCGCGGGTCGAGCGGGAAGTCGAACGGTGCGGAGGAATCGATCTTGGGGAAACGGGTCCTCATTTTCAAGCGACCCAGTCGATCCGGACGGTCTTTCAACCGGAGGCACCGGATGTACCGCATCTTAAATTTCCGCTCGATTTGATGCAGACGTCAGCACGGCGGACGTTCACCGTCCCGAACATCATGGCGGCACCTTCTGTATCGGACTGGTTGACCCGTTGGACAGACGGGAAACATGTCACCTTACTGCGTGAATTTGCCAGTCAGGTCGTCGAGACGGAAGACGGACGATTATCCGGACGGATCGGCTGCCTTTATCGTGACAATGTGTTGGCAAACGTGACGGCGAACGAAACCGTCGTCCCCTTGACGGCACTACCCCTCCGTGAAACGACCGGGGCACTGTTTCTGGATCCTTGGGTGAAGACATACGGTCTCGAGCCCTGGCTGAAACAGTTTCTGAGCGTGTATCTAGAACCGGTTTTTCAGTTGCTGATCGAAGAAGGGATTGCCATCGAGGCACATGCCCAAAATACCTTACTGGTGTTAGAGGACGGGTGGCCGACGCGACTGATCGTCCGGGACTTTCACGACAGCGTCGAGTACGTCACATCGTTTGTCCGTCAACGGGAGGACATACCTGATTTTGAAGCCATTCATCCCGCTTTTCGTTCGTCACTGAATACGTATTATGAGATGGCAGACGTCGAAGCGTTACGTGAACTCATCATGGATACGGTGTTTGTCTTCCATCTGACGGAATTATCACATCAGCTGGAGGCACAGTACGGCTTAAAAGAAGCGACGTTTTTTGATTGGGTCGTCGAGACACTCGCCGGACTGCAGTTGCCACCGGACCGTCTCGCTGTTCTCGAGCTGGACGCGCCGATGATTCAAGCTGAATCGC
The DNA here is from genome assembly GCF_018618815.1 of Exiguobacterium sp. s128. Classification (NCBI taxonomy): domain Bacteria; kingdom Bacillati; phylum Bacillota; class Bacilli; order Caryophanales; genus Exiguobacterium; species Exiguobacterium sp. s128. Next base: position 90,337 of record NZ_JACSMT010000007.1, read on the forward strand.
TGGTCACCCGGAAATTCAAGACAACTCAGACCCAACATCTTGTCCGCAATCCCTTGGCGGCAGAAACGAAGAAAGGAAGCGAAACGTATGCTATACATTGAAGAAACGATTTACACCGAACAGATGCTGACCGATCATCCGGTCTGTCGATTAAGCTGGCTCACGGATCCTGCTCGGACGGTCGTCGCCGTCTGCGTGAAGGATGCTGCGAGCTGGATTGCGTTTTGCCTGTACATGAAACGAATCAATGGGACGGTCGTACCGCTTCATCCTGATTTACCGGAAGCAGGAGCACGCCGTCTGGCCGAACAAGCCGGGTGCGATTATTTGGTCTATCACGATTTTCAGCAACCGATCCGCTTGACCGCAGCGAAACCTCGTCCAGGTGGACTGATCCAGTTCAGCTCCGGGACGACGGGAGACGCCAAAGTCATTCACCGGACATGGGCATCGATTGAGCAGGAGTTGACCGCATACGATCAATGTTTTCCGTTACCACGCACGACCGGAACGATCGTCGCCTGTCCGACGTCGCATTCCTACGGCTTGATTTGTGGTATCCTCGCGACGTTGCATCGCGGCGCGACACCGGTCATTCTCGAAAACCTGTCGCCACGCCATGTCTTACAGGTTTGTCAGACACACCCGGACGCGATTTTGTATGCCGGACCGGGACTTGTTTATCTGCTCAGTCAATTTAAACAACGGCTGTTCGCGGTGATGATCTCCGGAATGACGTTGCCTGCCGTCTGGTTTGAAGCAATTCAGAACGTGACGGATCATCTCCTGCAACAATATGGTTGTTCGGAAGTCGGCTGTATCGCCTTACATCCTGCGCCTAAAACCGCGCAAGCAATCGGTTATCCGTTACCACATCTGCAAATCGAGACCGGAACAAGCGATCAGCCGGCGGAATTACGGGTCAAATCGGATGGAATATGGATCGGGACAAAGGATTTGATGAGTCAGTCGGAAGACGGCGAACTGTTTTTCCTCAGTCGTCTGGACGAGATGATCAACGTGTCCGGTTTGGCGGTCTATCCGGCAGACGTCGAGGATGTGTTGTTACGTCACGTCGACGTCGAAGAAGCCGTCGTCTTTAAACGAAGTGATCGGCTGCAGGGGGAACGGGTTTGTGTGCAACTCGTCAGCACGGCGACGGAAGAGACGTTACGGCACTATTGCCGGGAACAGCTCGCCCCACATCAATGTCCGACCGATTGGACGTTTGTCCCGGCAATTGAAAAATTACCGAACGGAAAAGTGAGCCGGATCCGACTGGGGGTGACGTCATGAAGCGAGTACTCAATCACCTGGCATTTCGGCAACTCGTCCGGGACCACCTGGATGTCGTGCTGCCGGAAGAACTGACGGGACAGGAACGCCTTCGTGACGAGCTGCAACTCGACTCGATGCGCCTGTTACAGTTGCTCGTCCATCTCGAACTTGAACTGGATTTGATTCTGGCCGATGAAAAACTCGGTCAGCTTCCGCAGATGACGGTCGACCAGTTCCTTCAGTCACTTCAGAAAAAGGAGGTCCTCCGATGATTAAGGTGCATTGTCTCGTCAGCTGCGTCTGTGAAACGATCAAACGGTCGGAAGCCGACCATCGCCCGTATTATTTTGGGGTCTGGGATGCGGATTTTGCCGTGACACCTGACTTTATCTTGTCGCATCATGACGAACGGATCGATCATCAAGCGATGCTTGAGTGGTATCGTTTGCTGTACGGTATCACGGTCCATCGTTGGTATGAGCCGAGCCGATCAAAAGCGGAAAATCTTGCGCGTCTGGACGAGTTGATGGCGACGAAACGACCAGAACAATCCATCATCGTCATGCTGGATCTCGCCCGGTTACCGGAGCGGGAAAATAAGTTCCACCATGACGTCTTTCCACATTATGTGATGCTCGAGCCGACCGCTGACGAGGAGACGTGGCAGATGCTGGACCCGGATTTCCGGTACGAAGGGGAATTTGATCGGATGCGGATCATCCAGGCGATTAATCAGCCCACTGTTTCTGGAGGGTTTTGGTTTGATTCGAGTCAGGTCCAGCTGCCGGACGCAGAAACCGTTTCGGCCTATTTCATGAGTGGTCTCAAGCGACATCATCCCTTGACGGAAGCGGTAGAACAAATCGTCCTGCATCATATCGAGACTCCGGACCGGCTGCCGGCTGCGTTAAAACAACTGCCGGTCATTGCGATTCGGAAGTACGCCTATGAGCATGCCTTCGCCTATTTTTATGAACACCTAGCGATCGATCTCGTGACTTCCGATTTTGAAGACTGGTGTGACCAAATCGAACGGCTTGTCCATCAATATACGGTCATTCAGCATCGGGCGATTAAATACAGCGTGACACGCGACAGCGCAGTCCTAAGGGAAATCCAGGACTTGCTTGCGGCACAGACGACATCAGAAGACACCATCAAACGGAAGCTCGTCGACTTGTTCAGCCAATATCGTCAGAAAGAAGGGGACACGGATGCAACTTGCACTTTGTACGATCAGCTACCGCCATCATCTACGCTCATTTGAAGACCTGTTGACCTTTGCGGCGACGGAACAGTTCGACGCGATGGACGTTTGGGGTGTCCATGCGAAACACCTGCGGGCAGACGAAATCACCGCCTTACAGGAAAGTACGATTCAAGTCAGTATGCTCAGTCATTATGTTTCGTTTGATGCCCCTTTATCGGTTTTGTTGGAGCAAACAAAGGAGTTATCGTACCTGGCACAACGAATCGGAACGCGCCGGATTCGGATTTTTGCGGGAAACAAGGCCAGTCATCAACTCACTGAAGCAGAACGGGCGCGCCTTGTTTATCAACTGAGCGGCATTTGCAAAATCCTCGATCAAAACAACCAGTTGGTTTTACTTGAAATTCATCCGAACACAGCGGCCGATACGATTGAGTCAACGGAACGATTGTTGCGAGAAGTCAATCATCCCGCATGCCGGATTAATTTTGATGTTCTGCACGTCGTCGAATCCGGTGCCGATCCGGTCAGTTCCTATCTCCGGCTCGAGCCCATCATCGAGCATCTGCATTTAAAGAGTATCGCCCGGATGGATCAATTTTCTGTGTTCGCGCCGGAAAACGTCTATGCGGCAAGCGGGACGCGAGACGGAATGGTCCCGTTGTTTGATGGCATCGTCGACTACGAGACCTTTTTTAGCGAACTGGGTTCGATCCTTATCCACAAAACGGCGAGTCTTGAATGGTTCGGGGACGCCCCGGATGAAAGTGTCGCAAACGACCGCCGCTTGATTGCAAAAGCATTGACGCTGCGTGTTCCCCAGTTCATCTAATGTTCACACAGTCCAGTGTTTAGCGAAGTGACTGAAAAGGAATGGAACATAATGTAAGTCTATTGTTCGTTGCGCCTGGTTTACTCTTGAGAGGATGTTGATCATGTCAGAACGTGTATTCATCAGTCCAGCAAAGTATGTCCAAGGAAAAAATGTCATCGACCGGCTCGGTACATACGTGAGCCCATTCGGTGAGACGGCCCTCGTCATTGCCGACGATGTCGTTTGGGGAATTGTCGAGGAACGAGTAAAAACGTCACTAGCGACGGCTGGCATCAAGATTGAGAAAGCGGATTTCAGTGGGGAAGCTTCGCGGCATGAGGTCGAACGGATTGCTTCCGCAGCGAAAGACGTCGGTGTCCAGTTCGTCATCGGTGTGGGCGGCGGGAAGACGCTCGATACAGCGAAGGCCGTCTCGGACGAACTGCATCACCCGGTCGTCATCGTACCGACACTTGCGTCGACCGATGCGCCGACGAGTGCGTTATCCGTCATTTATTCCGATGAAGGCATTTTTGAGAGTTACCGCTTCTATAATAAAAATCCGGATCTCGTCTTAGTTGATACGAAATTGATTTCCGAAGCACCGGCCCGCTTCTTTGCGTCCGGTATTGCCGATGCACTGGCGACATGGGTCGAAGTCCGTAGTGTCATTGCCTTTGGAGGTTCGACGATGGCGGGGGGGCGCCCGACGATCGCGGCAGAAGCAATCGCAAAACGTTGTGAAGAAGTGCTGTTTGAACATGGACGCCTCGCCTACGAATCCGTTCAGGCGAAAGTCGTCACCCCGGCGCTTGAAGCCGTCGTCGAAGCGAATACCCTGCTTAGTGGACTCGGATTCGAAAGTGGTGGACTCGCAGCGGCTCATGCGATTCACAATGGGTTTACGGCACTTGACGGGGACATCCACCATTTGACACACGGCGAAAAGGTGGCATTTGGTACACTTGTTCAGTTGGCACTTGAAGAACATCCTCAAGAAGAGATCGAGCGCTACATCGCGTTTTATATGGATTTAGGTCTGCCGGTCACGCTCGAAGACGTGAAACTGAAAGACGCTTCTCGCGAAGACATCCTGAAAGTCGGTCAGGCAGCGACGGCTGAAGGAGAGACGATCCACAGTGGTTTTGCTGTCACGGCGGACGAAGTGGCGGATGCGATCATTGCAGCCGATCGTTATTCAAAAGCGTATCAGGCAAAACTAAAGAACTGACTTGACGTTATGTATTCAAACAGCGGACACTCCCTGATTTTAATTCTAAAATGAGAGCGTGTTGTATGAACGGTCATTAAAAAAGGCAATCCTTCTCGATGAAGAGAAGAATTGCCTTTTAGCTTTTAGTTGGAGAAAAAAATGACTTTTAGTGAACGTGCGGTTCCTGTTCGCCGTGACAGTAGAGTTGATCTTCATGGTCATGCTGTGCTGTCTCGACTTGAATCGTCGCATGTGTGATGCCGACATGTTTTAAGTCATGATCCAATTGTTTACGAATCGTCTCAGACTCGTGGACCGTCATGTCGTCTTTGACGACAACGTGGCAGGACAACGCATTGTAGCCGCTCGTAATCGACCAAATGTGGAGGTCGTGCAGACCAAGGATTGCTTCGTTTTTCTGAATGGTCGAGAGGACCTGTTCGATGTCGATGTCACTTGGCGTCCCTTCCATCAACACATGGACTGCGGCCTTCGTCACATAATAGCCGCTGCGCAGGACGAGGATGGCGACGATGACACTCGCGAGTGGGTCCGCCCAGCACCAGCCGAAGAAAAGAATCAATAGGGCGGCAACGATGGCACCAATCGACCCGAACATATCGCTTAAGACGTGCAGGTAGGCGCCGCGCATGTTTAGATTATCTTCATGCCCGCTGCCGCGGGTCATGATCCAAGCAACAAGCAGATTGACGAGGAGTCCAAGAACGCTGATGATCAACATCCCGGTCGTTGCGACAGCCGGTGGATTTACAAACCGTTGCACGGCTTCGACGAAGATATAAAGCGAAATACCGATCAGGGCGACACCGTTGAAAATTGCCGCGAGAATTTCAAACCGCTTCGAACCGAACGTCTTATTCGCATCCGGTTTTTGGTTTGAGAAGTGAAAGGCTGCGAGAGCGATCGCAAGCGAAATCGAGTCACTCAGCATATGCCCGGCGTCTGACAAAAGGGCGAGACTGTTCGTCCAAAACCCGCCGATTACCTCGACAATCATAAACAGCGTGATGATGATAAACGATAGACGCAAAACTTTTTTGTTGTCGGTGTGATGGTGGTGATGATCATGCGTCATAACGATGCCTCCCTATACATTCAAATGTCTATTTGAATTATAGGATGTTACACGTCTTTGGTCAACCGACGTATGTTTCATCGACAACACCCCCTCACTTCAAGAGAAATGAGAGGGTGTTCAGAGTCATAGATAATTCAGGGGATTGACACTGCTCGCAGCAGAAGTCGCACTGTAGACATACGTGCCACGGTGAAGTTCGAAGTGAAGGTGCGCACCGAACGCGTTACCAGTCGCTCCGACCGTTCCAAGAACTTGACCTTTAGAGACCGATTGTCCGACAGAAACCGAGCGGCTGTTCAAATGAGCATACAGGCTCGTAAACGAGGCACCGTCAATCGTATGTTTGACCATGACGTAATTACCGTACGCTCCTTTGAGTTGGGACGTGATGATTTTTCCGGCTGCCGTCGCATAGACAGGTGTGCCTTTCGGTGCGCCGTAATCGATCCCGTTATGGAATGTGTAACCATACACGCCACTGGCTTTTCCATATCCTTGTGTGATCGGACCGCTCGTCGGCGTAATGAAATCGTTTGACGCTTTTGTTGCGCCACCTGAACTTGTTAAGCTGGTGACCGTATATTTTTTTGCATAATCCGCATGAACAAACCGCTTGTTTCCATTATATAAAAACTTGATCCAATCGCCGGTCCGTCCGAGGTAACGGAACGTTTGCCCACTGTTGACCGTTCCGACGTGCTGGCTGCTTGTCGAGGAACTGCTTCGAACCCGTAAGTTGTCGACCATGATCTTGATTTTGTACGATGTCGTGACGGAATATTTTTTGACATATGTAGAAGAGACGTAAACTTTCCTGGAACCGTAAAGGATTTTCGTCCAATTTCCGGTCCGACCTAAGTATTTGTATGTATCCCCTTTATCGAGACCCGTGATGACACCAGCTGTCGTCGAAGGGCCCGTCCGGACACGGAGTCCATCATTCATCACTTTGACTTTATAAAAGGTTGCGGCTTCTGCTTTTGGAACCGCATATGTCGAGAATCCGGCGACGGCAATGGCTGAGACCGTCAACGTGGTCAGTAATTTTTTCAATTCAGTAAATCCTCCTTTGAATCTATCGGGCTGTTTCGTATGTGGTTCATGTCGTACGGTATGTAAAACACTGATTGGAATTTCTTAGATGAGTGTACCATCTGTGAAAATGTTTAAATATTACAATATTATTTCTAAAATGTTTCAGTATTTTATATTTTATCGAATAAAAATCATTAATTTACTTAATATGGTAATTTTATACCGGTGTTCAAGTGTAACTGAAATCAAAGGAAATCCTATCGGAATAGACTTTAGGAAAAAAAGACAAAAAAACGTACCATGTTATGATAAGATGAATTTTACAATAATTAGGATGAGTTTATTTCAGTGGACCTATTTTCAAAAAGGTTTAAAAAAAGAACACCCGTTGCAGGGTGTCCGAGAGTTAACTTATAAGACGTTGAGTGGGTTGATGCTGTTTGCAGCTGACGATCCGCTGTAGACGTAACCACCACGGTGGAGTTCGAAGTGAAGGTGTGACCCTGTTGAGTTTCCTGTGCTGCCGACGTTTCCGATTTTTGTCCCTTTGGCAATCGATTGACCGGCATAAACCGAACGACTGCTAAGGTGTGCATAGACACTTGTGTAGGAAAGTCCGTTCACTTTATGTGTCATCATGACATAGTTACCGTATGCAGCTTGATAACCAGATGTGATCACTTTACCTGAAGCAGTCGCACGGACCGTTGTCCCTGTTGCTGCTGCGATATCAATGCCGTTATGGAACGTATATCCGTAGCGGCCGCTTGCATTGCCATATCCTTGTGTGACAGGTCCACTTGTCGGACGTAAGAAGCCGGTCGAGACAGAAGCTTTAGCAGCATATACTTTTTTGCCGGCGCTATAACGTTTTACATAACCGGAATAGACATATCGTTTTTTGCCGCCGTATGAAATCTTCGTCCAGTTGCCTGTTTTACCATAATACTTAAAGGTTTGACCGGCGTTGACACCAGCGATGACCTTGTATTTCGTTGAAGGGCCGGTCCGAACGCGTAGCCCGTCTGCCATGATCTTGACTTTATAAGAAGAAGAGCTAGCAGCCTCAACTTTACCTGTACCCGTGCTTGCAAATCCTGAAACGACGAGTGCGCTCATCGTGACTGTTGTTAAAATACGTTTCATGTTGTAGTTCCTCCTGATGGTGAAAAAAGTGACGGTCAATGAAAGTGGATGACAGAAGATATTCTGCCTGTTTGATGTGAGTTATATGTGTGGGCTGTATATGAATACTGCGTCGTAGTAGTGAATTGAATAAATCGAGTATAGCATCGGTCGTTTTGAAAATAACATTTCAGTTTGATTTCTGAATTATACTCAAATAAGTTATATTGTAATCTTTTGTTTTGAATAATTCTGAAATGAAGGTGTACCAACAATTCATTTGTTACAAACAACACGAATCTTGACATATTCGAAAATGTGGGAAAATGTGAAAAAGTATGGGTCGATAACAAAAACCGAGGAGTGAAAGTAGATGGATATTAATTTTACCGTGGAGCAGCAACGATTTAATCACCGGGCCGCTGCCGTGATCGTGAAAGAAGGTCATCTGTTGATACATCGAAATGTCCGGGATGACTTTTGGGCATTGCCGGGGGGACGGATTCAACTGATGGAGTACGGCGAACAGGCAATCGTGCGGGAAATCGAAGAAGAGTTGGGTAAGACGGCTCGTGTCAAACGATTTTTATCCGCTCAGGAAAACTTTTTTGAATATGACGGGATTCAGTTCCATGAAGTTGCCTTTTTCTATGGAGTGGAGTTGATGACACCAGAGGAACTGACGTTAGAGCCGTTTCATGGGATCGAAGGAGAACAATTCATCTATCAATATGTACCGATTGATCGCCTGCAATCCGTGAAGTTGTATCCAGTCCAACTCACAGAAATGATTCAGTCCGGCGAATGGTCAGGACTATTTTCGAATGAAGGATGAATTACATATCATCCTATAGAAGAAACCGATTCTGAAAAAACGACGAATTTTGTCGTTTTTTTGTGTCTGGACGTTTATTGATACATGGCAAGGGAATGTTAATGAAGGTAGCCATTCATTAATCAAAAAGGGGTTGGATTAGATGCGTGAAGAAGAATTGGAACAGATGCATCAACAAGCACGGGGACAAACACAGGATCAGCAACCGGGAATCGAATCCGAAATGAATCCTGAACCGGTCTACGACGACCCGGAATATGTCGGTTCTGGCAAATTAAAAGGGAAAGTCGCCTTGGTGACGGGTGGAGATAGCGGCATTGGGCGTGCCGTCGCGATTGCTTATGCCAAAGAAGGCGCTGATGTTGCCATCGTATACTTAAATGAAGGACAGGACGCTGAAAAAACGAAACAGTTGATTGAAGGGTATGGCGTCAAGGCGTTGGCACTGGCGAAAGACGTCAGTCGTCCGGAAAACGCCCAACCGATTATCGAGGCCGTCATCCAAGAATTTGGTCAGCTGAATATCTTAGTCAATAACGCCGGAAAACAATTTCCGCAGGACGACTTCTTAGCGATCACACCAGAACAATTAAAAGAGACATTCGAAACGAACTTGTTCTCCATGTTCTATTTGACGCAGGCCGCACTACCGCATTTGAAAAAAGAAGATACGATCATCAATACATCGTCCGTCACGGCGTACCGGGGAGCACCGTCGTTGATTGATTATTCAGCAACCAAAGGGGCGATTACGACGTTGACCCGTTCACTGGCGTCGAACTTGATTGAAAAAGGGATTCGTGTCAATGCCGTCGCACCGGGTCCGATCTGGACACCTTTGATTCCGGCAACGTTCTCAAAAGAAAAAGTAGAAGCACACGGGGAAGACACACTGATGAAGCGACGGGGACAACCGTCTGAGAATGCGCCAGCCTATGTCTACCTGGCGTCACGCGACTCGAGTTATGTCACAGGTCAGACGATTCATATCAACGGCGGCGACTACATCACATCATAAGGAGGAAATAATCATGAAGAAAAATCCGAATGAAGTCCCGGAACACGAACCGAATCAACCGGACGAGATTCCGACGACACCTCCGTCGGAGATTCCGGAGACACCGCAGGAAGATCCGATCCGTCAACCCGAGCCGGATACGTTCCCGGAACCAACCGAAATTCCGGAGACGCCACAGGAAGACCCAACACCATACTAAACAAGAGAGGCTGATTCTGGACATCGTTCATTGGGCTAACCTAAAATTTTGAGACAATATAAAACACCTTCGGAGTGGTACACTTTTAAAAAGTACTAACATCGGAGGTGTTTTTGCATG